>JAEUQS010000603.1 GCA_016789625.1 Acidobacteriota bacterium
TAGGCAGTCCGGCCGGACTGCCCGGGCGACGTTCGTCATCGGTCCCGCGCTGGGCGTAGGCGCCCGCTACTACGACCCTCTCGCCGCGGCTTTCGCCCAGGCGGGGGTGAACGCCGTCGTGACCGAGCTGCGCGGCCAGCATTCCAGCTCGCTCCGCGCCTCGCGCAGGAGCGACTGGGGCTACGAGGAGGCCGTGCGGTACGACTGGCCCGCGCTCCTCGCTTCGGTGCGCGCCGAGGCCGGCGGCACGCCGATCGTCCTCCTCGGGCACAGCATGGGCGGCCACCTCTCGGCGCTGCACCTGGGGCGCGTCGCCGGCAGCGCTCCCGAGGTCGCAGGCGATCCGCAGATCGCAGGCGATCCGCAGATCGCAGGACTGGTGATCGTCGCGAGCGGCTCGACGCACTTCCGCGGCTGGCCGTTTCCGCAGAACCTCGGGATCCTCCTCGCCACGCAGCTCGTTGCCGGCGTCTGCAAGACCCTCGGCTACTACCCCGGCGCCCGCTTCGGCTTCGGCGGGCTCCAGGCCCGGCAGGAGATGCTGGACTGGGCCCGGACGTCGCGGAACGGACGCTACGAGCTGAAGGGCTCGACGGTGGACGACGAAGCCGCGCTGGCCCGGGTCACGACGCCCACCTGGGCGTTCACGTTCGCGGGAGACCGCTACGCGCCGCCCGGCTCGGCGGCCCGCCTCGTGGGCAAGCTGCGAAGCGCCCGTGTCTCGATGGTGCACCTCGGGCCGGCGGACCTTCCCCGCGAGTGCCTCCACCATTTCGCCTGGGTGAGGAACCCCGAGCCCGTCGTCGCGCGGATCCTCCGCGAAACGGGCTTCTGACCGGTCTATTTCGGAAAGGCCGAGGCGTCGATCCCGGGAATCACCTTCAGCGCGTTGCGGAAGTAGAGCTTCTCGAGCACGGCGTCGGGCAGATCGAGTCCGTACATCTTCCAGAAGGCGTGCCGCTTCCTGTAGTAGTCGAAGTACTCGTCCTGCGTCTCGAGGACGCGGAAGTACACGTGATACTCGGCCGCGGCCCAGGTGTCCTTCCCGAACATCACACGATCCTGGTACTTCTGGAACCATGCGCGCGCGAAGCGCGGCTGGCGACCCAGCTCGGCGAGCACGGCCCCGATCTCGGTGTACACGTTCGGATGCGAGTCGAGCAGGCTGCCGAGCCGCCCGAGGTCCCCACCCATCCAGCCGAGGTGCGCGTTGATGAATTTCGTCTTCGGGTGCCGCGCGAAGAGGCGCCACTGCTCGGAGACGAGCGTCTCGAACGGCGGAAACTCCGAGGGCGGCCGGGCCCGCCGCGGGAACTGCTTGAGCTCGAGCCACCTCTCGTTGAAACGGTCCTGCGGCTGGAAGAACGAC
Organism: Acidobacteriota bacterium; assembly: GCA_016789625.1. GTDB lineage: Bacteria > Acidobacteriota > Thermoanaerobaculia > UBA5066 > UBA5066 > JAEUQS01. The sequence continues at coordinate 1,370 of JAEUQS010000603.1, forward strand.
GCCGGCTCCGCGGTGTGGATGAGCACCGGCACCCCGAGACGGCCGCAGGCCTCGAACACGGGAGCGAGCCGCGGATCGTCCACCGGAACGCGGACGCCCTTCGAATCCTTTACCGTCATGCCGAAGTTCTTGAAAATCTTGAGCCCCTGCGCGCCGGCCGCGACGTCGGCCTCGAGCTGCCGGGCGGTGCGCTCGGGCCAGCCGGGCTCGTCGATGCCCTTGAAGTCCAGGTTGGCGAACACCACGAAGCGGCCGGGATGGCGGCCCTTGTAGGCCGCGACCGCCTTCTTCAGGTCGTCCCCGAAGCCGCCGCTCAGGTTGACCATGACCCGGAGGTTCAGGCTGTCCATGTCCTTCACGAGGGCGGCGACCGTTTCGGCCGTCGCGTCGTCGTCCTGATGGTTGTGGACGTCGATGAACGGGTACTTCGCCCGCGTCACGGGATGCTCCGGCACCACGAGCGTCGATTTCGGCTCGTACTCCTCGATCGACATCGTGAGTGGCGCAGGCACGGGTGCGGGCGGCACCTGGGCAGAGAGCGGAGCGGCCGAAAGAGCCAGGAGGATCGCGGTGAGGCGGGGACTCATCTTGCCGCTGAGCATAGCGTCCACCCGAGATGCCAGATCGGCGCCGAACACCCTGGCACACCACGTGCAATCAACGGGTTGGCGCACACTCCTCTCCTCCAGCCGCCCCGTGGGCGGCTTTTTTTATTCAGCCCTCCGAGGATCCCGATATCGGGTTCCTCGGCGGTACGATTCGGTGAGCTTGAGCGAGACCCCGGTCTACTTCGCGGTCGTCGACGGCCAGCAGCAGGGGCCCCTGCCGCGCGAGGCGCTCGCCGCCTGGTACCGCGAGGGTCGCCTCCGTCCCGAGGACCTCGTGTGGGAGAGCGGCACTCCGGACTGGATTCCCGCGTCCGCGCTGTTCGGAACGTCCTCGTTGGCCGACGTCCCGCTCGCAGCGGGCCCTGCGGCGGGCCGGGCGCTGGGGCCGCTCCCCCCGCCCATCGCGAGGGCCAAGGCGAAGGCCGGCGCCGTGCTGCGCGACCTGGCCTCGCTCCCGGCCGAGGACGTCCTTCCGTTCGGCCGCCTGCGCGACCCTGAGACGCTGGGAGCGCCCGCCGCCTGGCCCCTTCTCGTCTTCGGCCTGGCCCCGCTCCTCCTCGTGGCCCTCGTCGAGGACGCCGCCTGGCGGGTGCGGCTCTTTCACCTGGGCTGCGGCGCGGCCTGGACGGTGTTCTTCTGGCGCGGCTTCTCCGACGATGTCCCGCCCCGCGGCTGGGGTCCGGCGTTCCTCTCGGGGGCGGCGCTCGCGAGCATCCTGTTCTTCGCGTTCCGCGTTCCGCCGCTCTCGTGGCTCGCTGCGGGCCTCGGCAACGGCCGGAGCCTCCTCGCGAACACACTCTCCGCGGGCGCGCTCGGCCTCGTGTGGGCCGGCGCGGTCGCGCTCGTCCTCGTGCTCCTCATGGGGGGCCGCGGCAGTCCGGCAGGACTGCCTCAGGCGGTCCGATCGGACCGCCCGGGCGGCGCGAGCGCCGGGCTCGGCCTCACTCTCGGGCTCTTCCTGGGCGTGGGCGCGGGCGTCGCGAGCGGCGTCCTCACGGCCGGAGGGTTCTCGCGCGGGGAGGCGCCGAGCCTCGCGAGCGTGCTCGCGGCGCCCTCGCTTTCGCTCTACGCCGCGCTGGTCACGACGGTCGTGAAGGTCTCGCTCCTCCCCGTGCTCCAGGGCGCCTGGGGAGCGGCCTCCGGGGTCTTCGCGGGCTCGTTCCTCGCGGAGGGCAGGCGGCCTGCGTTCCTCGTGGTGGGGCTCGCGATCCCCGCGCTCCTCTTCGGGCTCTTCGAGCTCTCCGTGGCGCGAACGTTCTGGCCCGGCACGTTCCTCGTCGCAGCCGTCAGCCTGCTCGGGTTCCTGGCCTGGCGCCGCGCGGCGACCGTTACGTCAAAATAGACCCACGACGTTGCCGTGCTCGTCGATGTCGATCTTCTCGGCCGCGGGGTGCTCGGCCAGGCCCGGCATCAGCCGCATGGTTCCGCAGACCGGCGTCACGAAGCCAGCCCCCGCCGCGAGCCGCACCTCGCGGATCGGCAGCGTGTAGCCCGTGGGCGCGCCCTTCTTGCTGGCGTCGTGGCTGAGCGAGAGGTGCGTCTTGGCCATGCAGATCGGCAGGCCTCCGAAGCCCCGGGATTCCAGATCCGCGAGCTGCTTCTTGGCCAGGGGCTCGTACGTCACGCCCGAGGCTCCGTACATCGACGTGGCGATCGTCTCGATCTTGGCCGTGAGCGGCTGATCCAGCGGGTAGAGGAACTCGAACCTGCTGGGGGTCGCGCAGGCGGCCTCGACGAGCTCGGCCAGAGCGATCGCGCCCTTTCCGCCGTCGGTGAAGTGGCGCGACGTGGCCGCGCCGAGAGCACCGGCTTCCCGCGCCATCCGCTCGATCGCCTCGAGCTCCTCGGGGTGATCGGTCTCGAACGCGTTCACCGCGACCACGGGCGTCACGCCGTGCCGCACGACGTTCTGGATGTGCTTCACCATGTTCACCGCACCGGCTTCCACGTCGGCCACGTTGCGCTCGAGGAGCTCCTTCGGCAGAGGCTTCCCGGCCACGATGCGGTAGCGGCCGCTGTGCGCCTTGAGCGCGCGCACGGTGACGACGAGCACGGCGGCATCGGGAGCGAGACCGCTCGCGCGGCACTTGATGTTGAAGAACTTCTCGGCTCCGATGTCCGCGCCGAAGCCCGACTCCGTGAGCAGGTAGTCGCCGCAGCGGATGCCGATCTGGTCCGCGAGGATGCTGCTGTTCCCCGTGGCGATGTTCGCGAAGGGCCCCGCGTGCACGATCGCGGGCGTGCCCTCGAGCGTCTGGAGGAGCGTGGGCCGCAGCGCCTCCCTGAGGAGCACCGCCATCGCGCCCGCGCCGCCGATGTCCTCGGCGGTCACCGGCTTGCCGTCGAACGTGAACGCCACCACGATGCGCGCGAGCCGCTCGCGGAGATCCCGCTCTCCGGTCGTGAGCGCGAGGATCGCCATCACCTCGCTCGCGACGGCGATGTCGAAGCCCGTCTCGCGCGGCGTGCCGCCCTCGTCCTTGCCGCCCAGCCCGATCACGATCTGCCGGAGCGCGCGGTCGTTCATGTCCACGACGCGGCGCCACAGGATCGCGTGCGGGTCGATGCCCAGCGGGTTCCCGCGGAGCAGCTTGTTGTCCACCATCGCCGCGAGGAGGTTGTTCGCGGCCGCGACGGCGTGGATGTCGCCCGTGAGGTGGAGGTTCAGGGTCTCCATGGGCACGACCTGCGCGTAGCCACCGCCCGCGGCGCCGCCCTTGATCCCGAACGTCGGCCCCATCGAGGGCTGGCGGAGCGCGATGACGGCGCGCTTCCCGAGATGCTGGAAGGCCTGCCCGAGGCCCACGAGCGTCGTCGTCTTGCCCTCGCCGAGGGGCGTCGGCGTGATGGCCGTGACGTCGACGTACTTCGCCATCGGGCGGTCCGCGAGGCGCTCGCGGGACGCGAGACGGAGCTTGGCGACGTAGGGAGAGCCGTAAAGGTCGAAGTCGTCTTCGGTGAGGCCCATGTCCCGGGCGACGTCCGAGATCTTGCGGAGGCGCGCGGACCGCGCGATTTCGATGTCGGAAGGTACGCTCATCGTGCGTCAACTGTATCCGGAGCCAGCGTCACCGGGAGGGTCACCGTCATTTTGGTGCCGCGTGCTGGCGCACTATTGACAGTGATGTCGCCTCCCATCTGTCGCGCGAGGCGCCGGCTCAGCGCGAGGCCGATGCCCGTCCCGCCGTAGCGCCGCGCCGTGGTCGCCTCGGCCTGGACGAACGGCTGGAAGAGCTTCGCGAGCTGCGCCTCGGAGAGGCCGATACCGGTGTCTTCGACAGTGAGGACGAGGGCGTCCCCCGAGCGCGCCGCGCCGAGCGTCACCGTGCCGTCCTCGGTGAACTTGCAGGAGTTCGAGAGGAGGTTGAAGAGGATCTGCCTCACGCGCATGCCGTCCTGGTGGACCTCCCCGAGGGGCTCCTCGAGCGCGAGGGCGAGCGTGTTGCGGCGCCGCGCGACCAGCGGCCTCACCGTCGACACGACGTCGTCGAGGAGCGAACGCACCGGGAACGTCTCGGGCGCGAGCTCGAGCTTCCCCGCCTCGATCTTCGAGAGGTCGAGGATTCCGTTGATCAGGCCGAGGAGGTGGTGCGCGGCCCCCTCGACCTTCTCGACGTCGGGCAGGAGCTGCGCCTGTCCGAGCTCGCGGATCTGCTCGTTCAGGATCTCCGAGTACCCGATGATCGCGTTGAGCGGCGTGCGCAGCTCGTGGCTCATGTTCGCGAGGAACTGGCTCTTCGCGCTGGAGGCCTCGAGCGCGCGCGTCTCGGACTCCTTCAGCGCCGCGGTGCGGGCCCGCACGGTCTCCTCGAGCGTGTCGTTCGTGCGCTGGAGCGCCGCCGCCGCGGCGTCGCGCTCCTCGATGAGCGCCGCCATGACGACGGTCGAGAGGACGATCGAGGCCATGAACCCCTGGAGGAGGAGCAGCGACAGGTTGAGCGAGAGGTCGGGTCCCGAGAACGGCCCGACGCCCGAGGCCGTGGCGGCGATGGCGATGGCCGAGAGCACGAAGATCGCCGCGGTGGCGCCGTGCCGCCCGAAGCGGAAGGCCGCCCAGACGAGGACCGGAATGATCAGATAGGCCACCGGGTACGGGCTCCAGAAGCTCACGGAGCCGGTCGCCATGAGCGCGACGACGAAGAGCAGCGCCTCGAGCACCCTTCTGGGCTCGCGCACCGGCGAGAAGCCCTCGCTCCACGTGAGAAAGAGCGGCGCGATCACGAGGATGCCGGCGAGGTCTCCCAGCCACCACGTCCACCACGTGGCCGGATAGCCGGCCCGCTCGGGGATCTGAAGGAGAGAGATCGCGAGCGAGCCCACGGTGGCCGCGAGAAGGCATGCGACGGCGCTGACGATCACGAAGCGGATGACGAGAAGGCCCGTTCCCAGCTGGCTCTCACCCGTTCCTCCGGCAACCCGCACGAGGAGCCAGCGCCCCGCGAGCGCCGCGAGGGTCGAGCCCATCGCGATGGCGACGGTCGAGAGAAGGAGCGTGCCCGCCGGGACCGCCGTCTCGAGGCCCCAGCCCGCCCAGAGGTTCACGGCGAGAGAGCCGAGGAAGATTCCGGGCCAGACGCGCGAGCCCCGGAGCAGCACGGCGGCGAGCGCGATCCCCGAGGGGGGCCAGATGGCCGTCACGTAGCCGGGGGGAATCGCCGCGAGCTGCCCGAGCCTCCCCAGGATCGCGTAGACCAAGGCCAGCACGAGGATGTCGACGAGCGTTCTCACGAGGCGCTCACGAGCCGCGCGGAGAGCGCGAAGAGGTCGGCCGCGAGGCGCGGGTCGTTCGCGAGCGCCGAGGCCTTCGCCGGGCGGGAATCGGCGAAGTACGTGCCGGTGACGGACGCGACCTCGGGGCTCGTGGCGAGAAAGACCGAGGTCTTCGCGCCCTCCTCGACGGACGCGCCGTCCATGCCGAACCCGGCGCGCAGGAGCTTCGTCGTGATGACGCCGGGATGGAGCGCGTTCGACGTGACGTGCGTCCCGACGTGCGTCCCGACGCGCGTCCCTTCGAGGCGCCGCGCCAGCTCGAACGCGAAGAGCACGTTCGCGAGCTTGCTCCGCGCGTAGGCGGCGTAGGCCTCGTAGGGCTCCTTCTCGAACCCGATATCGCCGAGGTCCAGCGCGGCCCGCTGGTGCGCGACGCTCGACACGGTGATCACGCGTCCCGCGGACGCAGCGCCGACGTTCGGCAGGAGCAGCTCCGTGAGGAGGAACGGCGCGAGGTGGTTCACGGCGATCGTGCGCTCGAGCCCTTCGACCGTGAGGACCCGTGTCTTCTCGAAGACCCCGGCGTTGTGGAGCAGCACGTCGAGGACGGGGGCCTTCGCGGCCACGTCCGCCGCGAGACGGCGCACCGCGGCGAGGGACGCGAGGTCGCCCAGGACGGCCTCGTGCCCGGGGCCCGGAAGCTCCCGGAGGACGGCCTCCGCGCGCGAGGCGCTGCGCCCGTGGACGAGGACGCGCAGACCGGCCCGGGCGAGCGCCAGAGCGGTCGCGCGGCCGATGCCGTCGGTCGCACCCGTCACCAGGACCGTTTTCCGTTCGTTCACGACTTCGACGACCTCGACCTCCGGAGCGTACGACAGCCGAGCTCCGCCGTTTGACCCCGCGCGCCCCGCGTGGTGTATTGAGCCCGAATGGCCCGCCTGCGGTTCCTCGGGGTGCTCCTCCTCTGGGCGCTCCACGCTCCGGGCGTGGCGCGTGGACAGAGTCCGGCGCAGGCCGCGCCCTCTGCCGCCAAGGCCGAGGTGGCCCCGACCTCCCCCCGCGGCGAGCTGACGACGTTCCTGCAGCTGGCACGCCGCGCTCGCTGGGAGGACGCGTCCAAGTTTCTCGAGATCCCGCCCGGGCGGGAGCGGGACGCCATCCTCCTCACGAAGCAGCTCAAGGCCGTGCTCGACGAGTTCCTGTGGCTCGACCTCGAGAGCCTCTCGCCCGCGCCCGAGGGCCGGCTGGACGACGGTCTGCCGCCGGGCCGCGAGGTGATCGGCCGGGTCCGTCCGCCCGAGCGCAAGCCCGAGCCCGTGACGCTCGTCCACCGTCCGGCAGCGCCGGAGGAAGAGCCCCATTGGGTCTTCTCGGCGGCGACGGTCGCGCGGGTGCCCGAGTGGTACCTCGACGTGCCGAACCACTGGGCCCTCGAGCAGCTCCCGGCCTCGCTCCTCAAGCCCGGGCCGAAGGAGCTCCTGAGGTGGCAGTGGATCGCGGTGCTCCTCGGCCTCGTGCCTCTCTGGCTTCTCGGAAGGCTCGTGGCCTGGATCCTCCGCAAGCTGCTCTACCGCTTCGTGCCGAGCAGTAAGCCGTTCGAGGCGACGGTGCTGGCCCGGCTGCGCGGCCCGGTGACGCTCGCGCTCGTGCTCTTCCTGGGGTTCTCGCTCCTCCCCTTCCTGGAGCTCTACGCCCCGGCCGAGGCCTTCATGCGGCAGGTCGTGAGGGCCGGCGTCGTCGTCCTCGTGTTCTGGGCGCTCTGGGCGTAC
>JAEUQS010000633.1 GCA_016789625.1 Acidobacteriota bacterium
AACCGAGCTGTCTTCCTTCAACCTGCCTTGGCCCTTCTTTCGCGCGCCTGCCGCATCTCGCGCCGCACGCGCGACACGAGGAACTCCCGCACCATCTCGAGAAGCTCCTTGCGGCTCGTCGTGCCTTTCTGGAGGATCCGCTCCACGGAGCCCGTGAGGCGCACGTGGTCCTCGAGCGTGAGCTCCTTGGCCGTCGCGACGATGACGGGAATCGAGCGGCACTCGGGAATGGCGCGAAGCCCCTCGAGGAACTCGAAACCGTCCATCTCGGACATCATGAGATCGAGCACGATGAGGTCGGGCCGGCGCTCCTGCACCCGCGCGAGCCCCTCGATGCCGTTCGCGGCCTCCGCGACCTTCCAGCCGCCCCGCTCGAGCATCTGCCGGGTCATCCGGCGGGTCGTGTCCTCGTCCTCGACGACGAGGATCGTCCCCAGGCGCACCGCCCCCGCGTGCTTCTCGAGGACGGCCTTGAGCCGGTGCCGGTCTATGGGCTTGGTGAGGTAGTCGGACGCGCCCAGCGTGTAGCCGAGCCCGGCGTTCTCGAAGATCGTCAGCATGATCACGGGAATGTCCGACAGCTCCGGCGTGCTCTTGAGCGTCGACAGCACGGACCAGCCGTCCATGCCCGGCATCATCACGTCGAGCGTGATGACGTCGGGCCGGATCTCGGCCGCGAGCTTCAGCCCGTCGGGCCCGTTGGCCGCGGTCTCCACGTGGAAGCCCTCGCGCGTCAGGTAGGCCCGCAGGACCTCGCGAACGGCGGGATCGTCATCGATCGACAGGACGATCTGTCCGCCCTCCGGCTCGAGCGACAGCGGAAAGTCCAGCTCGCCCCGGTTGGCGGGAGCCGTGCGCACCGGCAGGTGGATGGTGAACGTCGAGCCCTTGCCCACCTCGCTCACCACCGTGATGTCGCCGCCCATCATCTGGCAGAGCCTCCGGGAGAGCGCGAGCCCGAGACCCGTTCCTCCGAACTTCCGCGTCGTGGAGGCATCGACCTGCGTGAAGTTCTGGAACAGCCGCGAGAGCTGGTCGAGGGAAAGGCCGGGGCCGGTGTCGTGTACCGAGAACCGGAGCCACGGGGAGTCGTCGATGGTCTCGGGCGCGACCTCGAGCCTCACGGTTCCCTGCCGCGTGAACTTGCACGCGTTCGACAGAAGGTTGAAGAGGCTCTGGCGCACCTTGGTGAGATCTGCGTGCATCTCGCCGAGGTCCGGGGCCGTCTCGACGAGGAGGGTGTTTCCGTTGCGCTCGGCGAGCGGCTGCGAGATCGAGACCGTCTCCTCGACGAGCCGGGCGAGATCGAACGTCTCGAGGAAGAGCTCCATCTTTCCCGCCTCGATCTTGGAGAGGTCGAGGACGTCGTTGATGAGCGTGAGGAGGTGCTTGCCGGCGGCGTGAATGCGCCGGAGGTCGGTGACCACGTCCTCGAAGCCGCGCTCCCGGCACTCCTCCTCGATCATCTCGCTGTAGCCCATGATCGCGTTGAGCGGCGTGCGCAGCTCGTGGCTCATGTTCGCGAGGAACGCGCTCTTGGCGCGGTTCGCCGTCTCGGCGTTGTCCTTCGCCTCGGAGAGCTCCTGAGTCCGCTCCTGGACCTTCTCCTCGAGAAGCCGCCGCTCCCTTTCGAGCTCCTGGTAGATGGAGATGTTCTTGAGCGTCGTGGCGACCTGCGACACCAGGTTCGAAAGGCCCAGCACGGCACGCCCTTCGGCCTCGACGCTGGACTGGTAGGGCCGCATCCCCGCCGTGTTCCCCGCGATGAGGAGGCCGTCGGGCCGGCCCGTCGAGCCCCCGAGAGGAAGCGCCACGAAGTCGTCGAGGAGCAGCAGCTCGGAAAGATGCCGCACGGGCAGCCGGTTCGAATCGTCGTTGACGATGAGAGCCTCACCGGTCGAGAGGAGCGGCGCGAAGGCCTTGTCGAAGATCGACAGCGTGACGCCCTCGAGGGCCGCCAGGGCCGACTCCTCGTAGAAGCCGTCCCGCGCGGCGAGGAAGTAGTTGCCGCCGTCGCCGAGCGTGAACACGAGGCACCGCTCGAAGTTCAGCTCGTAGAGCACGAAGTGCGTGGCCACGTCGAAGACGTCGCGCCGGTCGAACGTGGCGTTGAAGATCTTGCCGACCTCGTAGAGGTGGCGGTAGACACGCATCTGGCCGTCGATCTGCTCCTGGAACTCGGTGAGCTCCCGCTCTGCCTTCACGAGCTGCTTCACCTTGTCCTCGAGGAGGCCTTTCTCCCGCGCGAGCGCCTGGTTGGCGCGCGCGTTCGCGACGTTCGTGGCGAGCTGGCCCACGACGTTCGAGAGGCCGAGCAGGGCGTCGGTGCCGCGAGCCACCCGCGACTGGTATTCCGCCTTCCCCCGCGTGTTGCCCGCGACGAGCACCCCGAGCGGCGCACCGGCTTCCCCCGCGAGGGGCGAGACCACGAGCTCGTCCATGCCGAGGAGACGCCTCAAAGTGTCGGCCTCCGGTCCCTCGTCGTGAAGCGTCAGGAGACCTTCGGTCGCGCCGGCCGGAACGGCAGAGAGCGCGGCGTCGAGGGAGATCACGTCGCCCTCGCGCACGGGCAGGGAGCCGTCCTCGTAGAACCCGTCGTAGGCGGCGAGCCCGAACCCCTCTTCCCACTCGTCGCGCAGGAAAAGGAGGCAGCGCTCGAAGTTCAGCTCGTACACGACGAACGTCGTGGTCTCGCGGAGGATGTGGTCGAGATCGACCGTCGAGGAGAGCTTCTGTCCGAGCTCCGAGAGCTTCTGGTAGATGTGGACCTGACGGTCCAGCTTCTCCTGGTAGCCATAGAGCTCGCTCTCGGCCTTCACCAGCTTTTTCACCTGCTCCGCGAGGCGGACGTTTTCCCGGCGCGCTTCCTCGAGCTCGCTCCGGAGCCTCTCGAGCTCCGTCCCGTGAGGGGTCATCCCCGGCTCAGGCAATCGCCATCAACACGGCGGTGTAGTTGTGAAAGTGATTCTCTCCGGCCACGGGACCGATCTCGCCGTAGGAATAGAAGCCCAGCCAGGGTGCTCCCGGAGCGACCGACGACTGGAGCTTCCTCAAGAGCTCGGTCTTGACCTGATCGCGGAAGACGACCTTTCCCCGGCCGGCGCAGTCGAACTGGAACACGACCTTGGCCGGTTCGCCCGCGAGGCCCTCGTGCACTTCGGCTCCCATCCGGTCGAGGCCGGCCGCGATCTTCTCCTGGTCGCGCCGCGTCATCCACACGCTGCTGCCCTCGACGACGTCGGTGGGGATCGTCACCGAGCCCGCGGCGTCGTCCTTGCTCGGCATGAAGCGGATGAGGTAGTCGTCGTATCCCGCGGCCATCTCGCCGGGCGCCTTGAAACCCAGGCTCAGGTTCACGATGGCCTTCTGCCAGTTCTCGATCTCGTCGGCCACGAGGTATTCCCGGAGGACGGTGAGCACGGGCATTCCGTCGATCTCGTAGATGACGTTGCCCGAGGACTTCGTCACCTTGCGCTCGAGCCCGATCGGCAGGCAGCCGTGATTCACCGCCCAGACGATGCGGCCCGGCCCGGAGAGGAGGGCCCAGGCGACGCCGTCGGTGGCGATGCGGTCGTCGCAGTACTGGTAGGTCTTCTCCAGCTTCCAGTT
>JAEUQS010000670.1 GCA_016789625.1 Acidobacteriota bacterium
GACCCAGGCCGTGGACACGATGCGGGCGAGGGGGGTGAGGCCCAGGGCCTTCACCCGCGCGCCGCTCGCGAGGAGGCAGGCGGCCGCGCCGTCGGTGAGGAACGAGGAGTTCCCCGCCGTGACGCTGCCGAAGCGCTTGTCGAACGCGGGGGAGAGACCGGCCAGCTTCTCCGGGGTGGTGTCGCCGCGCACGCCGTTGTCCCGCGTGAGCTCCCCGAACCTGGGGGCGACGCGCACGGGAACGATCTGCTCCGCGTAGCGGCCCTTCTCGTGCGCCGCGTGGGCCTGCTGATGCGAGGCGGCCGCGAACGCGTCCTGGGCCTCGCGCGAGATGCCCAGGCGCTTCGCGAGGCGCTCGGCGCTCTCGCCCATGGTCTGGCCCGTGGAGAACTCGGCGATCGCGGGCGTCTCGGGCAGGAGATCCTGCGGCTTGAGGCCCGAGAGGAGCTTCATGTAGTCGACCGGGGACTTGGCCTTCTGCGACGCGATGAGCCTCTTGCGGACGCTCCTCTGATAGCGGATCGGCACGTCAGAGAGGGTCTCCACGCCGCCCGCGATCGCGACGCCGAGGGAGCCCGCGGCGATGGCCTCGTGGATGCTCGCGATGGCGACGTTCGCCGAGATGCAGGCCGCGGTCACCGTGCTCGCGGGCACGCTCTGGGGCAGCCCGGCCGCGAGGACGATCTCCCGCGCGACGTTGGTGGTGCGGGGCTCGGCGAGCACGCAGCCCATGGTCAGCCGCTCCACGGAGGCCGGGTCGAGATCGGTCTTCTCGAGGAGACCCTTCACCGCGAAGACGCCCAGCTCGTAGGCCAGGGTATCGACGTAGTCCGTTCCCGACCGGAGGAAGGGGGTTCGCGCTCCGGCGACGACGTAGGTGGTTGGGGAGGAGGACGGGGGGGTCTTCCGGCGGGGAGACCGAACGGGCCTTGCCATACGGTTCACGATAGCAAAGCGGTTCCCGCAGAATTTGTGCCGTTCAGCGGCTCAGAGATCGGCGGGTGTGAGGCCGGTCCGCTTCGCGACTCTCGCGAGCATGACCGGACCGATCTCCTCGTCATCGTGGAACGAGAATACGAAGTCGGGCCAGCCAGGCTTCGAAAGCACGACGTGCGAGGTGGCGCCCTGTCGCTTGATCGTCCAGCCGATCCGCAACAGCGCCGCGAGGACACGGCGTGCCTTCGTCGCCGGAAACTTCATTCGATCAAGCGGCGGCGGAAACGATGAAGGAGATGTTGGCCTCGTCGGGCCGTGCTTCTCCATGCTCGAGCCGATCGGCCAGGATGCGGAGAGCGAGCGCTTCGACGTTGAGGAGCGCCTCGTCACGGCTACTGCCGTAGACCAGGCATCCCGATAGCGAGCCGATCTCGGCGATCCAGCGTCCGTCTTCTTCCCTGTCGAACTCGACGTGCAGCGTCACGGCGAGAGGATAGCGTAGCGAGCTCGAGAAGCACCTCCCTTTCCAGGATCGCCGAGGATCCGGTTCACGATGGCAAGGCGGTTCCGTCAGAATGCGGCCCCTCGTGTTGTCCCCCCTCCGGCTCACGTTCCTCGCGTCGGTCATGAGCGCGGCGTCCTTGAGCACGGCTGCTCTGTGCGCCCTCGACCGGCCGCCGGAGGGCGCGCTGGGGCGCCGGGCCATCCGCGTGTTCACCGATCGCGACGGCCTCCCGCAGAACTCCGTCGAGTCGTTCGCGTTCGACCGCCAGGGATTTCTCTGGCTCGCGACCCGCGACGGGGCCGCCGTGTACGACGGACGCACGTTCCGGATCGTCAACATGCCCACGCGCAAGGCCTCCAACTGGGTGCGCGCGGTGCTCGCGGCGCCCGACGGAAGCGTGTACTTCGGAACCGAGGGCGGAGGGCTGCACCGCCTGAGGAACGGCGCCTTCACGAGCTGGAACCGGGCGCACGGGCTGCCCGGCGACAACGTGAGGGCCCTCGGACTCTCGGGCGGCGGCGTGATCGTGGGGACCGACGCGGGGGCCGCCCAGCTCACGGGCGACTCCCTCCTCGTGACTCAGGAGCTCGAGGCCGTGCGCGGAAAGAGCGTGCTCTCGGTCGGCGAGCTCCGCGGGCGAGTCGCACTGGGCACCGCCACGGACGGCGTCTTCGCCGGCGGCGCCCGGTTGCCGGGCCGGCTCGCCCGTGTAAACGCTCTCTTCTTCCACGACGGTGCCCTCCTCGCGGGGAGCGACACCGGCCTCTTTCGCTTCACGGAAGGTCCCACCGACCCCGTCGCCGTGCCGGGCTTCGAGGGCGTCATCGTGCGCTCCCTCTCCGCCGAGGGAGACGACCTCCTCGTGGGCACGGAAGGCCGCGGGCTCCTCCGACTCGGCGCGGGGCACGCGACGCCGCTCACCGTCCGATCGGGCCTGCCGAGCGACATCGTCTTTCACGCCCAGGCGCGCAACGGCCAGCTCTGGATCGGAACTCTCGCGGGACTCGCCCGGGAGACCGCGGGGGATCTCGTCGCGTTCGATTCCACCCAGGGCCTCCCGAACGATTCGGTCGTGAGCCTCCTGGAGACGCGCACCGGCGAGGGGGATCGCACGCTCTATCTGGGTACCGCGGGCGGCGGGCTCGCGGCCCTCGCGAACGGCGCGATGCGCGTGTACGGAACGGCGAGCGGGCTGCCGGACCCTTCCGTGTTCGCTCTCCTCCAAGCGGACGGCCGCCTCTTCGCGGGCACCGGCAAGGGCCTTTCGGTTCTGGTGGGCGAGCGCTTCGTGAACGTGAAGGCCGAGCCCCCGCTGCCGGCCGAGGCGGTGGTGTCGCTCCTCTCGACCCTCGAGCGCGGGAACCGCGTGATCTACGCAGGGACGTACGGCGCGGGGCTCTTCCGCCTGGAATGGTCAGGCCCGGAGCGGCCCGCGAGATCGACCCGCGTGGAGCTGCCCGACGGGCGAGTGGAGGCACTCCTCCTCGTGAGCAACCCGGACCGCATCGTGATCGCGACGAACGCCGGAGCCGTGATCCTGGATCCCGCGACGAACGAACGCTTCGTGCTGGCGCCCCCCGAGCTGCCCAACGCCATCGTGCGCAGCCTCTGGGCCTCGGGCGGCTCCCTCTTCCTCGGCACCGGCGGCGGTCTCGTGGAGACGCGTCTCGGGAAGGGAAAGCCCGAGGTCCTGCGCCTCCTCGACACCACCACGAGCCCCGCCCTTCCCAACGACACGGTCTATCGGCTGGAGGCCGCCTCGGGCCAGCTCTTCGCGATGACGGGCCGCGGGATCGCCCGGGTTCAGGGCGCGCCCCGGACCTGGGATTCCTCGGACGGGCTCCCGAGCAACGAGTGCAACTTCGGCGCGTCCACCGTGGATGCCGACGGACGGCTGTGGATCGGAACGCCCCGCGGGGCGGCCGTGCTCGACCCGCGGGCCGACCGCCGGCCGCCGCGCTCCCCGCTCGTCGTGAAGGCCGCGCACGGCCCTTCGCAGTCGCCTCGCACGCCCGGGCTGAGCCTGCCTCACGACGCGCGCAACGTGACCTTCGAGCTGACCCTGCTCTCCTTTCGAAAGGAGGAGGGCACGCTCTACCGCACGGAGCTGGTGGGCCTCGGGACCGCGCCCTCGGACTGGACTCCCGACCCGCACCGCCTCTACGCCACGCTGCCGCCCGGCGACTACGTGTTCCGCGCCTGGGGCCGGGACGGGCTCGGCGTCGAGAGCGCTGTCTCGGAGACGGCCTTCACCGTGCGGCAGGCGCCCTGGGCCACCTGGCCGGCGCGGCTCCTCTTCCTCGCGCTCGCGGCGGGAGCGGTCTGGGCCGTGGTCCGCATCCGTCTGGCCCGGCTCGAGAGCCAGACGCGGCGGCTCGAGGCAGCGGTTGCGGAGCGGACGCGCGAGCTGGTCGCTTCGCGCGAGGAGGCCCTCGAGGCGAGCCGGGCCAAGAGCCTCTTCCTCGCGAACATGAGCCACGAGCTGCGGACGCCGCTGAACGCGATATTGGGTTATGCGGAGCTCATCGAGGAGGAGTCGGACGAGAGGGAGAGGTCGCGGCACGCCTCGGACCTCGCGAGAATCCGCGCCGCGGCCCAGCACCAGCTCCAGCTCGTGAACTCGGTGCTCGACCTCTCGAAGATCGAGGCCGGGAAGATGGAGCTCGTGAGCGACGACTTCCTCGTCGCGGCGCTGGTGCGCGACGTGGCGTCGCTCGTTCCGCCGCTCGTCGCCAGGAACGGGAACCGGTTCGTCCTCGAGGGTCCGCCCGAGGATCTCTGGATCACGGCCGACGCCACGAAGCTCCGGCAGAGCCTCCTCAACCTGCTCTCGAACGCGGCCAAGTTCACCGAGAACGGGGTGGTGGCCCTGCGGGTGTCGGTCGAAGGGCCCGACATCGTCTTCCGGGTCTCGGACACGGGAATCGGCATGACGCCCGAAGAGCTCGCGAAGCTGTTCCAGCCGTTCGTCCAGGCCGACGCGTCCACGACGCGGAAGTACGGCGGCACCGGCCTCGGCCTCGCGCTCACGAAGCGCTTCGCCGAGCTCCTCGGCGGCTCCCTCGTCGTCGACTCCACGAGGGGCGTGGGAACGACGATGACGCTCCGGATCCCGAAGGCCGGGAAGAGCTGATCAGTCCCGGCGGCTGCCGAGAAAGCTCAGCGGAAGTCCGGGCTTCGTTCCCGGCGGGGGGTTCTCGGAACCCACGAGCGCCTCGACCCGGAACCGACCCCCGTCGAGCCTCTCGAGCCGTAGCTTCTTTCCTGTCGCCGTGCGCGATTCGACCTCGCCGCTCACCGCGTCGAGGGACCTCGCGCGGACGACGAGGGCCGTCACCTCCCGGTCGAGGTTGCGCCTCACGATCCGGTAGAGACTGGTGGAGTAGTCCGGGAACATGGCGGCACCCATGAGGTTCCACCGGGGAGCCCGGTTCTTCCACTGGGCATCGAGCCTGTCTCCTTGAGCGTCATCCCACGAAAGGTTCGCACTGGCGAGAGCCAGCCGGTCCATGCGGCTCACGGTGTCCCTGAGCTGAAGGTCCTGATAGGCCTTCATCCAGCCTCCGGCGGGAGCCGAGCTCAGTTTCGAGCTCCGGAGCCCGAACGCCTCGAATCGCATGGTGCGACTGAAAGCGGGCAGGAGGTCCTGCCGACCGAGCCGCTCGGCGAACTCTTCGGGGTGCCGGAGCCTGCGGACCTGAACATGGTGCATGCCCTCGAGGGCCTGCGCGATGAGGAAGGTCACGACCTCGGGCCGCCGTTCGAGACTCTCCGCGAGGCGAAAGCTCGCGTCCAGGAAGTCGTGCGCCTCCGTCCCGCGGCCCCGCCTGTCGGCCTCGAGGGCCGCCGCCTCGAGGAGCTTGGCCGTATCGAGGATCCCGAGGAGGTTCGGCAGCGGGCTCTCGAAGAGGTTCTTCGGATCCAGATCCCATTCGAGAGAGCTGCCCTGCTCGCGCAGGTGCGCCGCGAGGAGAGCGAGCTCCTCGTGGTGCTCCGCGAGAAATGACTGGACCGCCGCGGGCGCCTCGACCTCCACGTCGTCGGCACGCGCCTGGAGCTCGTCGAGCCATTCCTTGAGCGCGCCCTTCTTGAAAATGTCGAACCTCTGCTTGAGCTCGGCCGAGGGGCGAACGCCCGTCTCTGTCTTTGGAACGAGATCGATACCGACCGCCGCGCCGAGCTCTTCGAATCGGCGGGTCGCTGCGTTCCGGGCCATGGGCCGCAGCGACGCGCCGAGTTCCGTGAGGGTTGGCTGTCCCGGTGGCACCTCGGCGTCCGCGCGCCCCAGGAAGTAACGCTCGGCTGCAAGAAACACGAGGACCGCGAGAAGCAACGCGGCGAGCAATCCACCCACGAGCGGGAGAGGCTTCCAGACGAACGGGCGAGGGTCGTCCGAATCGGCGTTCACGCTCCCGCGCCTTTCGGGATGGAGGAAGCAGAAGTCTCGGAGATGCACCGATCGTACCCGAGCAGGCCGATTCGACAGTCCTCCAACAATTGATTCAGCTACCGGATTCGGCGGCGGGCTTCTTCGTGGTGAGAATGAAATCGACCAACGACTGCAGCTCGCTCTTTTTCACCTCGAACCGGCTCAGGATCAGAAGGGCGTCGCGCTTCTCGGCCAGCTTCCCGCGAGACTCCCGAAGCTCCTCCTCGAGCTTCCGGATCTCGGTCGTGTAGGGCCAGAGCCAGACTTGCTCGGCGGGCCCGCTCTCAGGCGCGCTGGGACGGTCCGCTTTCTGCCTTTCCCTCGCGGCCTTCGCAAACGTGGTGAGAGTTCCCCACATCGCACCCGTCCGTCCGCCTTCGCGCTTCCAGGTTCGCAGACGCGCTCTCTTTTCCAGATGCGAGAGCAGCAGCGACATCCCCTGCTCCGTCCCGAGAAGAAACACGAAGTACTCACACCTCCGGTGCGAGCCCTCAGGGGCGACTCGGGCCTGCGAGAACAGCACGTGAACCCCGAACCGAGCCCCCGCCTCCTCCACATCCCGACGCTCGACCGCCGGCTCGAAGTCGCTGGGGACGATCAACTCGAGCCTTTCGAGGTCCAGCTCGATGCGCCGCGTTTCCTCCCGGACCGCTTCGAGCCGATGCTCCGGCGGAACCCGTTCGAGCTCGGACGCGATCGCGAGGCTCTCGTCCCGAAGGCGATCGACCTCCCGCGCCCTGGCCCCCGCCTGCTCCGCGACCACGCCGAGGAGCGCCAGGATCGTGGCCGCGCTCAGTACCCGGATCCAGGCCCGTCGCACATTCGTCTCATTCGTCATGGCCGGGTGCCGAGGAATCGGAGCGGGAGCTTGCAGATCGTGTCGGGATGCGGTTCCTCGAGCCCGACGAGCGCCTCGACCTCGAAATGATCCCCGTCGAGCCGCTCGAGGTGCAGTGCTTTCCCTGGAGCCGCACGGGAATCGACGGCACAGCTCCCCAGATCGCGCACCTTCGCGCGGAGAATCAGATTCGTCACCTCGCGATCCAGCTTGCGCCGCACGACGCGATACGGGAGCGATCCGAAGTCCGGCCACCCGACTCGGCACACGATGTTCCATCGCGGACACGGGTTCTTCCAGAGACTCTCCGCGTTCCCTTGAACGCTTTCCCACGTGAGCCGATCGTGGGCGAAGGCAACCCGGTCAATACGCCGGGCGGCATCGGCAAGCGAGAACTCGACGTAGGGTTTCAGCCAGCCGTAGTCGGATCGAGAGGACGAGCTCATGTCGCGAATCAGGAGAGCCTCCATCCGAAGAGCCTGGCGGAGGGCGACGAGGAGATCGCGACGGCCGAGTCTCGCTGCCCATTCCTCCAAGGGGTTCCGAAGGCGACGTACCTGCACGTGGTGCATCCCGTCGATGGCGAGGGAGATGAGAAAGGTGATCAGCTCCGGTCGTCGCTCGAGGCTCTCCGCAAGCCGAAAGCTCGCCTCGAGCGATTGGCGTGCTTTCGAGGCCTCGCCGGACCGGTCGGCCTCGAGGGGCGCCGCCTCGAGGAGCCTCACCGCATCCAGAATGCCGACGAGGTTCGGCAGCGGACTGTCGGGGAGATCGGCCGGGTCCATCTCCCATTCGAGCGCCTCGCCGTGCTCGCGGAGATGGGCGACGAAGCGCCCCAGCGCCTCATCGTGCTCGGCGAGAAAGGCCTGCACGGGCACGGGCGCAGCGACCTCGGCGTCGTCCGGACGCGCTTCGAGCTCGCCGATCCAGTTCGCCAGTGAGTCCTTCTTGAGGAGCCGGAACATCTCCCGCTTTTCGACAGAGGGCCGGGTCCCGGGCTTTCCCTTCGGCGCAAGGTCCAGGCCGAGTGCGGCCCCCAGCACCTCCAGAGTCCGGGCCGCCGCGCTACGGGTCATCGGGCGCATCGACGCGTGCAGCTCCTCCAGCGTCGGCTGGCCCGGCGGCACCTCGGCGCCTCCCTGAGCCCGGATGCGGCGTTCTCCGGCAGACAGGAGCACGATCGCAAGGAGGCCCGCACCAAGGACGCAACCGGCGAGGCGAACAGGTTTCCAGACGAAGATGCGCAGAAAGTCCCGGCTGACGCTCACGTGGCGGCTTTCTTCAGCACCGCGGCCAGGGACCGAATACCCCACAGAACGACGCCTGGTAGCAGCACAAAACCCAGCGCGAGCTTCAGCAGGCTCAGGCGGAACACGCGCCGCACGGCGAGAAGAAACGCGATCTCGGACCAGAGGCCGAGCAGGCCGAGCAGGGCCGCTGGTGCCCATCCCTGGGATGACATTCCAACCGAACCCGGCGTGCGGAAGTAGAGGCTCATGAGGAGCCCGCCCACGAGAGCGGGGCCGGTCCAGAACACCGTCGGCAGGAGGTGAGTGTCGAACGCAGTACCAGCAGGAATCGGAGCGACGTTGGACAGCCAGAGGCGAACTTCGAACCACCAGCGGCTGAGCCAGAGCACCGTCATGCCGAACGTGCATCCGAAGACCAGGACGGCACCGAAGTACGACCCCCAAGTGAGACCCTCGAGGACCTCTCCCGGCTGGGTGAACCGCAGAAGGGCATAGAGACCGCCCCCGACCCCGAACGCCAGGGAAAGCAGCAGCCTCTGCGTTCGTCTCAGCGTGCCCGCCTTCCCGGCGATCGTGTCGACGGGATGCTCCATGAGCCGCAGGCTGATGTGGATCCAGCGGTCAAACCACAAGACGACGCGGTCGTGCCACGGCATCGCAGCCGGTGGAGTCGGAAGGACTTCGGAGATCCACCGATCCTACGCGACCGGTGATCCGGGGGATCCGCTGGGCGCGTAGTGATGAGGACGACTTCGCCGTTCTAAGATCAGGTGTCCCTTCCGCCCACGCCCCGGAACTTCGCTCCAGGAGGAACGATGCAGGATCTCCCTGTCTTCGAGGACCTGCCCGGCCGCAAGGCCCGGCTCGAGACCGCGTTCAAGCGCCTGGACCCGAGCCTGCGCGTGCCCACCCAGGCGATCGGCCGGCGCTACGCGATCGGCTGCGTCGCGGTGGAGATCACCCAGCGCTGCAACCTGGACTGCACGCTCTGCTACCTCTCCGAGTCGTCGGAGAAGGTGAAGGACATCCCCCTCGCGCTCGTCATGGACCGCCTCCAGAAGGTGCGCGACACCTACGGCGACGGCGTGGGGGTGCAGATCACGGGCGGTGACCCCACGCTCCGGAAGCGCGAGGAGCTCGTCGCCATCGTGAAGCGCGCGGCCGAGCTGGGGCTCGAGCCCTCCCTCATGACGAACGGCATCAAGCTCACGCGCGACCTGGCCCAGGAGCTGAAGTCCGTGGGTCTCACCGACGTCGCGATCCACGTGGACCTCACGCAGGAGCGCAAGCGCTACGCGACCGAGGAAGACCTCAACGCCGTGCGCAAGGAGTACATCGAGAGGATGCGGGGGCTCGGGCTCCACGTCATCTTCAACACCACCGTCTACGACGGGAACTTCAACCAGATCCCGGGCCTCATCAGGTTCTTCGCCGAGAACGCCGACGTCGTGAACCTCGCGTCGTTCCAGATTCAGGCCGACACGGGCCGCGGCGTCATCAAGGACCGGAGCGACGGCATCACGCTCAAGTCGGTGCGCGCGAAGATCGCCGAGGCCACGGGCAACCCGGATCTCAACTGGGACAACATCCGCGTGGGCCACCCGGACTGCAACAGCATCGCGTACACGCTCGTCTCGAAGAACGGCACGACGCGCTTCGCCGACCTCAACGTCGATCCCTCGCTCTTCGCCGAGATCATCAGCTCGACCACCGATCTCAAGTTCTCGCGCATGGACTCCCGCAAGACGTCGCTCGCGGTCGCGAAGTGGGCGCTCGGGCAGCCCCGGCTCCTCGCGCTCCTTCTCCGGAGCTTCGTGAAGGTGTCGCTCCGGAACGGCCCCGGGATGTGGCTCAAGAAGAACGACCCGCGAAAGCTCACGCTCATCATCCACAACTTCATGGACGCGAGCGATCTCGACCCGATGCGCGTGTCGAACTGCTCGTTCATGGTCGCGACCGACAAGGGCTTCGTCTCCATGTGCGCGCACAACGCGGCCCGCGAGACGTTCATCCGCCGCCCGCTGACGATCGAGACACCCGAAGGAAAGAAGACCTGGAACCCGCTCACGGGCACCTACGTGGACGATCCCAGGAGCCTGCAGCTCCCCGTCTCGACTTACATCCCCGCGAACCTCGCGGAGATCCCGGTACCGCAGGTTCCCGTGTCGACGCTGCCGGTCGCGATGGGGGCCGGAGGCAAGTAGCTATCCTCCGGCCGTGTTCGACGACGTCGTCGCGCTGGGCCGGGAGCGACCGCTCCGCGGTTTCGCGGAACGGTTCCTGGGCCGGCTCGAGAGCGTCGACGACGCCCGCGAGGTGCTCCACGACACGGGCATAGGCCTCGGGGTCGCGGCCGCGCTCCAGCTGGTCCTGGCGCTGGCTGCCGGAGCCCTGAGCCCGGCGGCGGAGTCGTCGAACGGGGCCGCGCTCCTGGCCGCGATCCTCCTCGCGCCGCCGGCCGCCGCGCTCCGGCGGGGGCCCGCGGTCTCTGCCGCGATCTTCGCCGTCCTCGCCGTCGCGGTCGCGATCCCGCTCAACCTCGTGGCGAGCCGGGACGCGATGCTTCCGGTCTTCGCCAAGGCGGTGACGCTCGACGCGGCGCTCTTCGTCCTCGGGCTGCGCGCGCTCCGCGGGGCGCTGTTCCTCTCTCGGCGCCGCTGAACGAAGATGCGCGGATGAACGCTGGCACTCTTGCCCGGCTCGCGGCTTTCACCACCGATCCCCGCGGCGGCAATCCCGCCGGCGTTTGGACGGGCGACGCGCTGCCCGACGCTGCGACGATGCAGCGCATTGCCGCCGAGGTGGGCTTCTCCGAGACGGCCTTCCTCGCTCCGGAACGCGGCTTCGACCGGACGGCGCGCTACTACAGCCCGCTCGCCGAGGTGTCGTTCTGCGGCCACGCGACGATCGCCGCGGGCTCCGTGCTCGGCGAGACGAATGGCGACGGCACGTACCGGCTCTCCACTCTGGTGGGAGAGGTGCCGGTCCGGGTCGAGACGCGCGCCGTCGACGGCGTCGACGGTGTCGACAGTCTGAAGGTCTCGACCTTGACCTCCGTCGCGCCGGAGCAGTCCGCGGCCAGCGACGCCCTCGTCGAGGAGTTCCTGGCGCTCCTCGGGTGGACTCGCGGGGACCTGGATCCCGCGATTCCGCCGGTGAAGGCTTACGCGGGGGCATGGCATCTCGTGCTCGCGGCGGCGCGCCTCGAGCGCCTCGCGACACTCGAGTACGACTTCGAAGCCGCGAAGGCGGCCATGAACCGCGAGGACCTCACGACGCTGCAGCTCGTGCATCGCGAGCGCCCGGACCTCTTCCACGCGCGGAATCCATTTCCCGTGGGCGGCGTCGTGGAGGACCCCGCGACCGGCGCGTCGGCGGCCGCGCTCGGGGGCTATCTCCGCGCGCTCTCTCTCG
>JAEUQS010000687.1 GCA_016789625.1 Acidobacteriota bacterium
TGCCGGAGACCGGCTCGGGGAGCGTGTAGTCGAGCAGCTTCTCTTCGTCCTGGTACGCCTCGAGCTGCGTGCCCTTCACGACGATGCGGATCGTGTGCCAGGTCTTCATCGGGATCGGGACGTTCTTCTCGCCCTTCTTCACGAACTTCCGCTTGCCCTCGTTGAACGTCCAGAGGACGAGGTTGTCTTCCTTCGAGTTCACGCGTACCGCGAGGTAGTTGCCGTTGGGCTTCAGGTTGAAGAGGATCCCGGCGCATTGATCGAGCGTGCCATCCAGGAGCTTGAAGCGGAGCCGGATCTCGCCTTCCCGGAAATCCTCGACACCCGCGGCGACGGCATAGGGGAAGTAGGCGAAGGCCTTCACGTTGTCGAGGAACTCCTCGTGGCGCGAGCCGTAGAGCGTGCGGGCCTTGTCGGCGAGGCCCCCCGAGGGGTCGCCCTTCTTCCACTGTCGCCCGTCGACGAGGATGACGGACTTGCCCTCGTCGGTCGAGACGATCCAGTTGCCCACGACCGGCAGAAAGGCCTTCGGCTCGCTGCCGGACTTCTCCCGCGCGAGATCGATCGTCTGTGTGGCCGGCGCGGGCACCGCCGTGGGAGAGGGCGTCGCTGCGGCGGTCGCTGCGGCGGTCGCTGCGGCGGTCGCTGCGGCGAGGAGGGTGGCTGCCAAGGCGCTCATGGGTTCGTCATCCTAGCGGTTCACTCCCAGGGCTCGCGCGAGGCGATCCAGGCGAGGCCCGTGGCGAGCGGCCACAGGCCGAACAGGAGGCGGGTCGCGCCCCGGGGCTGCTTCGTCAGGGGATGGCCCGGGTACGGCGGGTCGTTCGAATCGAGCGGCTTCGGCACGCCCGCGAGACCGTACAGATGCTCGAGCACGATGGGCTCCGTCGTCGAGCGGCACATCCCCGACCGGGTGCCCACGCGGTACCAGATCTCCCCGTAGTGATCGGGCTCGAAGAGGCCCGACCGCGACGACGCCGAGTACACGACGCGGAGCGACGGAAAGATGCGGCGCAGCTTGTCGAGGACGCTGCGCTCGAGGTCCAGGCGTCGGGGATCCTCGGGCGCGAGGCGCACGGTCACCGAGATCGGCTCGCGAATGGTCCGGAGGGCGGCCTCGTCGGCGCGGGGAAACGAGTTGCGGCGGTCCTCCGTGACGTCCCACGACGGGGTCGCCTGCGACGCGAGGAGGAGGAGCCCGAACGCCGCGACGCTCACCGCGAGATGGCGCAGCAGCCGTGCCTTCAGGGAGAGCCCGGGCACGAGAGCGGCCCAGGCGAGCGCGAAGCCGTAGAACGTGAGCGTGAGGAAGACGAGCACGAGCGAGACCTTGAGCGTGCCGTGCTCGAACGTGCGGAGCGCCGCGGTCGGGGTCATGCGGGCGAGGGCCTCGAGGAGGCCGCCCCGCCCGGCCGCGACGAAGTCGAGCGCCCAGGTTCCCACCGTCACCGAGAGCGCCATGAGCGCGGCGCTCGAGGCGCTCTCCGCCACGGCCGCGCACGCTGCGCCGAGGCCCGCGGCGAAGCCCACGCGAAGCAGGTGGCCGAGCAGCACCGTCGCGGTCTCCGGACCGTGGAGATGCCCGCCCGCGGAGCGCCAGAGAAAGAGCGCGAGGAGACCGGGAATCCAGGCGATGAGCCAGCCGGAGACCAGCACGGCTCCCTTGACCGCGAGCTGGAGCGGGAGCGGCGCCTCGAGCTGCTGCGTGATGCGCAGAGCGCCGCTCTCCTTGCCGGCCGCCACGAGGCGGATCGGCAGAAAGGGGAAGAGCAGCGTCACGGCCAGGTCGTAGGCGCCGAACGTGGGGACCACGATGCCGTCGAGCGGGCTGAGGCCCTGCGCGAGCGCGGCGGGCCCTCCGCTCGCGCCGCTCGCCTCGGCGTAGAGAGAGACCGCGGTGAGGAACGCGTGGCCGACGAGAGGGCCGAGGAGCAGGAGGAGCAGCCACGAAGCGCGGCAGGCCAGAAGCTCCTGGACCTCGAGCCGCGCCAGCGGCCGCACGTCACGAAAGCGCAAGGAAGACCTCCTCGAGGCTGGCCCCCGGAAGGTCCGCGCGCTCGCGGAGCGCTTCCAGCGTCCCCTGTCCGGCGACCCGTCCGCCGGAAAGGAGCAGCAGCCGGTCGCTCACGCGGCTCGCGTCCACGAGCTGGTGAATCGAGACGACGAGGGCGCGACCGGTTTCTTTCGCGTGCTGCCGGAGCACCCGGGTGACCGTGCGGGTCTGGCTCAGGTCCAACCCGTCGAAGGGCTCGTCGAGAAGCAGGTACGGACGCGGGGCGAGGAGCGCGATCGCGAGGAGCAGCCGCTTGCGCTGGCCCTTCGAGAGCGAGGCCACGCGGCCCCCGAGGACGTCGCCGAGCGTGAGCGTGCGGCGGACCAGGGGGAGGGCGTCGCGGGCGCCGAGGAGCTCGGCCATCGTGTCGAGCACGAAGGAGGCCCTGTGCTCGGCCCACGGGGAGATGCCGTCGGGGAGGTAGAAAAGAGCGGCCCGCAGGCTGCGCGGCGAGAGTGTCCTGCCGTCCATGAGGACCTCGCCCGCGTCCAGGGGGAGAAGACCCGCGAGGCATTCGAGCAGCGTCGTCTTGCCCGCGCCGTTCGGACCGATGAGGCCGAGGACCTCGCCGGGAGCGACGTCGAACGTGACGCCCTCGAGGACCATGAGCCCCCCGAAGCGTTTGGCGAGACCGCGAACCTCCAGCATGCGGGCGGGGAGTCTAGCCGCCACGGCACCGCGACCTTCCTACAATGTCCCCTTCGTGCGTTTCCGACGGCTCCTCGTGGTGTGCGGCCTCGCAGCCGCGACTGCTCACCTTTCGGCGGGAGCTCCCCCGTCGGCGCCGAAGGACGCCGCGCTCACCGCCGCGGCGCCGAAGGACGCCGCGCTCACCGCCGTGGAGCGCTTCCCCGTGGAAGGCCGCACGGCATACCGCGTCTACACGGACCGCGACGGCCTGCCCCAGAACGCCATCAGCGCGCTCGCGTGGGACCGCCAGCACGTCCTGTGGGTCGGGACCAAGGACGGACCCGCCTTCGCGAACGGGCGCACGTTCACGCCGTTCGAGCTCCCCAACCGCAGGGCCTCCTCGAACGTTTCGACGCTCGTCGCGACGAAGGACGGCTCCCTCTGGTTCGGAACCGACGGCGGCGGCCTCGTGCGGCTTTCGAACGGCGCGATGACGGTCCACGACAAGCGGAGCGGCCTCGTGGGCGACCGGATCCTCTCGTTCCTCGAGGACCGCGCCGAAGCCGGCGTGCTCTGGGTGGGAACGACCGACGGGCTCTCCCGCTGGGACGGCCGGTCCTTCACGACGGTGTACCAGGGGGCCGGAATGGAGGGCCGCGTCCGCAGCCTCGCGCAGTCGGAGCTGGGTCCCCGGGCCGACCTCCTCATCGGCACCCGCTCGGGCCTCCGCCGGCTCGTGGGCTCGAAGATCGTCGCGGACGACGGCCTGCCGCAGAAGGGCATCAACACGTTTCTCGAGGCCACCTCGGTCGACGGCGTGCGGCGCCTCCTCTGCGGCACCGATACCGGTCTCTTCGAATGGCGGGAGGATCAGTGGAAGCGGGTCGTGGACGCGCCGTCGCTCACGAACCAGGTGGTCTTCGGCCTCCTCGAGACGAAGACCGCGAGCGGGTCGCCGGTTCTGTGGGTCGGAACGGTGCACGGGCTCGCGCGCTGCGAGAACGGGCGCTGGACCATAGAAGGCACGCGGTTCGGAGAGCCGCTCCGTGGCATCTGGAGCTTTCTGGCCGGCGAGTCGCCGTCGGATCCCGTCTGGATCGGCACGAGCGGGAACGGTCTCGTGAGGATGCGGAACGGCGTGTGGCGGAGCGTCGACCGGAGCGACGGTCTTCCGATGGACTCTGTCTACACGCTCCTCGAGACGACGGGCCCCGAGCCGGCCCTCTGGGTCGGCACGGCGGCGGGTGGGCTGACCCGCTTCTCGGCGGGCGGTCCCCGGAACTATCCCGACGTCGAGGCGCCGCGCGCTCTCCTCGAGATGCCGGGTCCCGGCGGCCCCACGCTCTGGGCCGGGGCGTTCCTGGGTCTCTTCCGTCTGGAGGGGGACACGTTCCGGCGCGTCGACCGCGAGGCGGGTCTCAGCTCCGGCATCCGCAGCCTCTACCGCACGACGGGGGAGGACGGCTCCCCGGTCCTGCTCGTGGGAACGCTCGAGGGGCTGGCGCGCCTCGAGCACGGCACGTGGACGGTGCTCGGCAAGAAGGACGGCCTGCCGGACGAGACCATCCGCTGCATCCTCGAGACCCGCGAGCCGGATGGAGTGAGGTCTCTCTGGCTCGGGACCGACGCCGGGCTCCTGCGCGTTCGAAACGGCGTGATCACGCAGGAGAACATGGCCAACGGTCTCCCGAACGACCAGATCCTGTGTGTGAAGGAGGTTCGCTCGGGCAAGCTGCGCAGGCTGTGGATCGGCACCGCGGGCGGCGGCGCGGCGTATCGCGATCTCGACGCGTCCGAACACCTTCCGGCCCGCTGGACGGTGCTGTCTGACGTCTCGTCGCCGCCGCTCCCGAACAACACCGTGTACCGCATCGAGGAGGACTCGCGCGGGCGGCTCTACCTCTTCACGAACCGCGGGATCGCGCGCTGCACGCGGGAGGGGCTCGACGCCTTTCGGATCTTCACGTTCACGACGGAGGACGGCCTGCCGAGCAACGAGTGCAACACAGGGGCGTCGCTCGTCGACTCCCAGGGGCGCATCTGGGCCGGGACCATCGCCGGAGCGGCGGTCTTCGATCCCTCGGCGGAGTTCGAGGACCGGAGGTCCAAGCCGCTTCAGATCGACCGGCTGCTCGTCGCTGGCCGCGAGGTCGCCGGCCGCGAGGTCGCGGGCCGCGAGCTTCCCGAGCGCGCCTCCCTGGACCTCGCGCACGACGAACGGCCCGTGTCGTTCCGCTACGTGCTGCGCTCGTACGTGCGGGAGGGCGACACGCGCTATCGCACGCGCCTCGTGGGGCTCGACGAGGTCGCGGCCGAATGGACGCCGGGGAACGAGAAGCTCTTCGAGTTCCTGCCCGCGGGCTCCTACACGTTCCAGCTCTGGGGCCGCGATTACGCGGGCAACGAATCGGGCCCGGTGGAGGTCGCGATCCGGGTCCGTCCGGCGCCGTGGCGCACCGGCTGGGCCCTCTCGCTGTACGGTCTCGGCCTCGCGGGCGCTCTGTGGGGCGGGCTGCGCCTCCGGGAGCGCGCTCTCCGAACCCGGGCTGAGGTGCTCGAGGCCACGGTGCGCGAGCGCACGGCCGAGCTCTCGCAGAAAGGGGAGCTCCTCGCCCTGCGCACCGAGGAGCTCGAGCGCGCGAACCAGGAGCTCGCGCGGCTCGCGTCGCACGACGCGCTCACGGGCATCGCCAACCGGCGGACGTTCGACCAGATGCTCGAGGGGCACTGCGGTCTCTCGCGAAGGTCCAAAGAGCCGCTCTCCCTCCTCATCGTGGACATCGACCGCTTCAAGGATCTCAACGACCGGCTCGGCCATCTGGCCGGCGATGCCTGCCTGCGGGGCGTGGCGCAGACGCTGGACCGGTCGGTGAGCCGCGCCGCCGACCTCGTGGCCCGCTACGGCGGCGAGGAGTTCGCGGTGCTCCTGCCCGGCACCTCGGCCGAGGGGGCGGCGCTCGTGGCCGAGAAGCTGCGGGCCGAGGTCGAGACCTTCGGAAGGAACGAGTGGCGGGGAGCCGGGGCTCCACCCACAGTGAGCATCGGCGTGGCCGCGCTCGTCCCCGAGAACGCGGACGGCGAGCCCCTGGCCGATGCCGGACGGCGCGATCTGATCGCGCGGGCCGACGCGGCTCTCTATGCCGCGAAGGCCGCGGGCCGGAACCGCGTCGTGGTTTCGGGAGATCGCGCCCTGTAATCTCGAACGACACCACCACCGAGGAGAGAGACGCATGTCGATTCCAGGCCCCACGCCCCAGTGGTCCGTCCAGCCCTTCGCGGGCCTCCAGATCAACTCCACCGCGATCTCCGCGAGCGGCTCGCGAATGATCACCGGCACCTCGATCGAGGGCGGTTCCTCGAGCGACTTCGCCGTCTACTGCTACGCCGGGAACGGCCAGCTCCTGTGGAGCGATCCGCTCGGGGCGAACGCCTACGACGGGGTCTTCTGGGTCGCCATCTCCGCCGACGGCGCCTGGGCCGCCGCGGGGGGCTCGTACCAGCAGAGCGGCAGCGGCTTCCTCCGGATCTACTCGGTCGACGGAGGTGCGGAGGGCGGAACGCCCGGAGCCACAGCAAGTCCCGCCTCGCGGCAGGAGTTCACGACCTCAGGGCGGGTGAACGAGGTCGAGATGAGCGCCGACGGCTCTTCCGTGGTCGCGGTCTTCGAGGACACGGTGGCTCTCTACACGCGCTCGGGGAGCACGTACACGCTCGCGTCGTCCGAGTCGTTCCCGGGCGCCTACGCCCGCACCTGCGCGATCTCGGCGGACGGCACCTGGATCACGGCCGGCGGGAACCAGGACGACGCGTCGCCCACGCGGGCGCGGCGGCCCAGCGGTCCGCGGCGGTCTTTCAGCTCCGGCACGGGCTTCGTGAAGGTGTTCCTCAACCAGGGGGGCTCCCTCAGCGTGGCCAGCGCGTGGAACCCCACGGCGGGCGTTCTCCGCGTGGTGATGACGGGCGCGTTCGTCGCGAACGCCAACGAGGACGGCAGCGTGCAGCTCTACTTCCGGGTGATGGGCCCCGTGTACACGCTCGGCTGGACGTTCTGGCCGTCCGTTCCCGTGAGCTACATCTACGCGCTCGCGATCGGGCAGACGAACGATGCCGTGTATGTCGCGGCGGGAGGCAACGTGCCCTCCACGAACTCGGGCCCGTCGACGGGGCTCCTCTTCATGATCCAGAGCCTGCCGAACGGAGCGGGTTTCACGCCCACCCAGCTCTGGAGCCAGCCCCTCGCGTACGCGCCGAACCCCGCGACGAACATGGACGCCGCGGTGCAGTACGTGACGGCAGGAGTGGGCGAGCCGCATTCGGGCAGCGAGACGCCGGGCGCGTTCTACCTGTTCGGCGCGGCCTCCGGCGTGTCTCCATGGGGCAGTCCCTACGAGACCTCGATCATGAACTGGGCCATGGCGATCAACGCCGCGGGGACGGCGATCTTCGGCGGCAGCGACGACGGGTACGTGTACTACTGGGGCGCTCCGGCGTAACGCCGGCGCGGCCGGGTCACTTCACGCGGCGGAGGACGGCGAGGAGACCCCAGAGCCCGGGCTCCTCGTCGGCCTCCACGAGCGTCGATGCGGTCCGCGGGTCGACGGGGGCCGGCAGCGGGCTCGTCGAGGAGGTCACCGGATCCCAGCTCGTGTAGCGGCCCTCGAGCACCGTGCGGAGCTTTCCGGCGAGCGCGAGCTCGTCTTCCGGAAGGGCGTCCCGCACGGACCGGGCGAGGTCGAGCCGCACGTTCTCGACGAGCGCCTCCTCGAGCGCGCGCAGAGCCGGGTCCGACGCCGAGGGCTCGACCTCGAGCACGAGGAGCATCGCGAGGCGCGGGCCGAGCGGGATCTCGTCGAGCCGCCCCGCGAACAGCCGCAGGAGCCGCGCAGCCGCGACGGAAAGCGCGCTCTGAGAGACGGACTCGACGGCGCTCCAGGCGACGGGCCGTCCCTCCTCGAGGAGAAGGTCCAGCGCCTGGAGGAGGACCTCCGGAGACCTCGCGGCCGCGCCCGCGAGGAGCGGCCGCGGTCCGGCGACGCTCTCCCACAGCGCGAGGAGCTTTCGTCTCAGGAAACGCTCGGGCTCGACGAGGGCGCGCGAGGGGACGGAGGCCGGAAGGGGCTCCCCCGAGGTGACGCGCGCCGCGATGCGCGCGAAAGCGGCCTCGCGGACCTCCAGCGCGGGATCGGTCAACGTCGCGTCGGCCGCGCGCCTGAGGACCTCGGGGGCGCAGGCCGGGAGGCTCTCGACCACGGCGGCCCGCACGGTGGGCACGTCGTTCAGGAGGCGGCCGAGGAGCGTCTCGAAGACCTCGTCGTCGGCGACGGTCGTGGTGGCCAGCCGGGCCAGGGCGCGGCAGGCCGTTTCGCGCACACCCGGGTCGGGGTCACCGGTGGCCAGCACCGTGAGCAGCCAGCGTTCGCCGTAGCCGCCCAGCACGATCGCGAGGTGCCGTCGCGCGCCCGCCGAAGGCTCCACCGCGAGGGTCGTCGCGAGGTCGGGCATGAAGCCGGCGCCGCGCCGCACGCCGAGCGCCCACGCGGCCCACACGCGCTCGGGCGGATCGCCTTCCTTGAGCAGGGATTCCTTCTCGACCTCGTCGAGGCGCGCGACCTCTTCGTAGCGCGAGTAGCGGGCCATGGGCCCATGGTATCGGGTCAGGCCGGGCGGGATCCCGGAGGGATCCTTTAGCGGTCCTACCGGACCGCCGGGGAGCCGCGCTCCAGCTCACGCAGCCCGTCGAGCGGGCGTCTGTCGGTGCCCATGAGCTTGATGGCCTTGCGGTAGTAGGCCTCGGCCCGCACCGCGTCGCCGCGGGCTCGCAGCAGCTCGCCGGCATAGAAACAGGCGATGCCGCTCTTCGGGTCGATGCGCGCGGCCTCCTCGATCTCCGAGAGCGTGGTCGCGCTCGTCATGCGGCCCGCGACGAGAAAGCGGCACCACGCGGCGTCGGCCAGATAGGAGCCGTTCTGGGGGTCGCAATCGGCCGCGAACTCCAGGAACGAAAGGGCCTGCTGGCTCTTGCCGGCAGCGAGCAGCTCGCTGCCCTTTCGATGCTGCGACTCGGGGTCGAGGAGATCGGTCTTGATCGCGAACGCCGCGCCCGAGGCCTTCGGTATCGGGGAGGGGCGTTTACGCGAGGCGCGCAGGGCCTCGCGCGCCTCGTGGTCGGCGAGCCGTGCGTAGGCCCGCGCGGCCGCCGTGAAGAGCGCGGAGGCCTTCTCGGCGGGATCGCCCTGGAGGTCCCACGGCGCCCAGGCCCGGGCGCGATCGAGGTCCTGCGCGAGGATGGTCTTTTCGTCCGCGTCGTCCGAGAGCCCCAGGAGCTCGAACGCGTCCCGGCCGCGAAAGCCCTCGTAGTCCCGGAGCACCCCGTCGATCCGGCGGGAGGCCTCGGGCGACGGGGAGCCCGCCGGGGCACCGGTGGCTCCGGGCGCGATCGCCGCTTCTCTCGCCTGCGAGGGCGAGGGGCTCCCCGCTCCGAGGTGCTCCTTGCGGAGCGACGCGGGCACTTGCGGCGGGGCGTTCCAGGCGGGCGCGGGCTTCGCGGGCGCGGCGGGCGGTGGCAGGTCGCGCCCGGCCTCCGTGCCGTACACCGACTCGCGGCGGAGGGAGGCCGGTACCTGCGGCGGGGCGTTGCGCACGCCGGCGGGCGCGGCTGGCGGCGGCGGCGGCGGTGAGACCACGGCGGGTGCGATGGGGGCCGGCGGCGGAAGCTGGTCGGCGGGGCACACGGTGCCCACGAGGAAGAGCGCGTACAGAAGGCGGGTCAGCTCCTCGAAGGGCACGCCCGTCGCGGTGGCCAGCTCGTCGACGCGCGGGCGCTTCTCGAGGGCCATCACGAGCCGCGCCTGTGCGTCGTTGAGCTTGATGTCGGTGATGGGGAACGCCGCGTCCGGGCGGATCGCGATGCGCTGGCCCACGAGCGTCCCCACGGCCGCGTCCACGGCTCCCTGCGGCGCGAACTTCGAGACGCCCGTGAGGATGAGCTGCGAGACGTTGAGCTTGGACGGCGTCTCGGGAACCGTGGAGTCGTCGAGCAGCTTGTACGTGCCCTCCTTCCACGTGAAGCCGTCGAGGAGCCGGCGCGCCAGGTTCTGCTGCAGAAAGCGCTGCACC
>JAEUQS010000707.1 GCA_016789625.1 Acidobacteriota bacterium
TGCACCGCGAGCGTCTCGAATCGCATGCCGCATCCTAACGGCGAGGCCCGCATCCCGGTGCTACCCTCCGGCTCGGATGTTCGCTCTCTTCACCGCGCTCGCCCTGGCGGTCGCCCCGACGCCCCCGCCGACTCCCCAGCCCGATCCCGCCGGGATGGGGGCGGCGCTCCGCAAGGAGCGCGAAGCGCTCTCGGCCTTCCAGTGGCGGCTCGCCACGAAGCTCACGGTGAACGACGCGCTGCGGCTCGAGAAGACGGAGAACGTCCACCTCGCCCCCGGTGGCGCTCTCGAGCGGCGGGTACTGACGTTCGAAAGAAAGCCGGAACCTCCTCCCCTGCCCGAGGACGACCCGCGAGCGCGCCTCCCGCGCCCCACGCCGAAGCCCGACGACGACGAGCGCTTCGAGAACGCCGCGCAGGCGCTCATGGACCTCTACGCCACGCTCCCCGCCGAGCGCGTCTCCGAATGGGCCAAGGCCGCGTCCCTGAAGCCCCCCGATCCGGACCGCCCCGGGCTGCTCCGGGTGATGGGCCGCGGGCTCGGCCGCCCCCAGGACGACGTGACGCTCTTTCTCGACCAGGCGACCGGTCTCCCGAAGGAGATCGAGATCAAGACGACGGTGGACGCCCGGATCCGCGAGATCGCGTTTCTGCGCATCAGCCTCGAGGCCGTGTCCGAGGTGAAGCGCGATCCGCCGCTCATCGTGCCGCGCCACATCTTCCTCAACATGACCAAGGGGTCCCACCGAGTGAAGCTCGAGATGGAAACGAGCGACTACCGCCCCTGGCCTTGATTGATGATTGATCCTGGGGGTTTCTCGATCCCCCAGGCCCCCCCGGGGGGAATCTACAG
The DNA here is from genome assembly GCA_016789625.1 of Acidobacteriota bacterium. GTDB lineage: Bacteria > Acidobacteriota > Thermoanaerobaculia > UBA5066 > UBA5066 > JAEUQS01. The sequence continues at coordinate 853 of JAEUQS010000707.1, forward strand.
ACTCAGGACGCCACCCTTCCCGCGGCGGGCGAGCACCGTCGTCGTCACCAGCGTGAGCAGCACGCCGTTCAGCGCGAGCACGAACGGAGCCTGCAGCTGGGTGGTCAGCACCCCCGCCATGAGGTTGCCGAGCGGCATCGCGCCGCGGAACGCGAGCGTGTAGACGCTGACGACCCGGCCCCGGAGCGAGTCCTCCACGTTCGTCTGCATGAGCGTCATGAGCGAGGCCACGCAGAAGATGAGAGCCACCCCGCACAGGAAGAGCAGCACGTATGAGAGGACGAGCACGCGCGACAGCGAGAACGCCGTCGACAGGATGCCGTATACGAACAGCATCGAGACCACCACGAGCCCGCGCCGCTCGATCTTCGAGAGGGCGGCGACGACGAGCGCGCCGGCGACCGCCCCGACGCCGAAGACGGCGAGGAACGTGCTGTAGCCCTGCGCTCCCATGCCGAAGACATCCTTCGCGAAGACCGGCAGAAACGTCACGAGCGGGTATGCGCAGAAGCTGCCCACGAACGCGAGCCCCACGAGGCCGCGGAGGGGCGGCGACGAGAACACCGCGTCGAGCCCGGCCCGGAGGCTCGTGAGCACCTTCTCTGCGGGCCGCGCCTCGATCGCCCCCATCCGCATCACGATGAGCGCGGCGATGGGCGCGAGGAACGAGAGGGCGTTCAGCGAGAAGCAGCCCACGGCGCCCAGCCCGGCGAAGGCGAAGCCCGCGAACACGGGGCCCACGACGCGCGCGAGGTTGAACTGGATGGAGTTGAGCGCCACCGCGTTGGCCATGTCTTCCTTGGGGACCAGCGTCGGCACGAGCGCCTGATATGCCGGCCCGCCGAAGGCCTGCGCGAGTCCGGTCACGAACGAGAGGCTCAGGATGAGCGCGATCGGCACCTTGCCGAAGAAGAGCCACGAGGCCAGGAGCGTGGCCGCGGACATCTGCACCACCTGCGACAGGAGGAGGATCCTCCGGCGGTCGATGCGGTCGGCGAGCACGCCCCCCACGAGGGAGAACGCGAGGAACGGAAAGTCCCCGAGAAACGCGTCCAGCCCGAGAAGGAACGCCGAGCCCGTCATCGTGAGGATGAGCCAGCTCTGGGCGACCTTCTGCATCCACGTTCCGATGCTGGACGTGAACGCCCCGAACCACAGGAGGCGGTAGTCGCGGTACGAGAACGCCTTGAACGTGGTGGCGAGGCGGCTCAAGGCCCGTGAGTATCATCGAAGTCCCGGACAGGAGGGACCCACATGGCGGAGACTGCGGACGATCGAGCCGTCCGATTCCGGCAAGGTGTCCAGAAGACCCGCTTCATCACGTACGGCCTGTCGCTCGGCATCGGAGTCTTCTTTCGCGCCCTCGACGTCATCCACGTCACCTCGGGCACGTTCTTCGTGCTCTTCACGTGCGCCTTCATCCACATCGTGGTCTGCCACTGGTGGGCCACCACCCCCTGGGCGCGGCGCAACACGTTCTTTTTCGACATCCAGTGGACGTTCGTCGACATCTCGCTCATCACCGCGGGCGTGCTCCTCACGGGCGGCTACGAGAGCCCGTGGTTCATCTGGTACTTCGGGGCGGCGGCCGGCGCGGCGTTCACGACCGGCAGGGCGGGCAGCGCGCTCGCCGCGATCTTCACGACCTCGGCCTACCTCGGAGCGTTGCTGCTCGCGAACGAGGTCGTCTTCGGCACGCGGGAGTTCTGGGTCGCCGTGGCCCGGATGGCGTTTCTCTTCGGCGCCGCCGTGATCTTCCTCGTCGGCACCGCCGACTCGAACAAGAAGAGGCGCGAGGTGCGGGCGCTGCAGGAAAGCGAGTCCCGCAAGGTGGAGGAGCTCATGCGGCTCACGGCCGCGCTGGATCAGAAGTCCCGCGAGCTGGCCGAGGCCAACGCGAAGATCCGCGAGGCCGACCGCATGAAGAGCCAGTTCCTCGCGAACATGAGCCACGAGCTCCGCACCCCGCTCAACTCCATCATCGGGTTCTCGGACATCCTGAGGACCCGGCTGAAGACCCAGCTCCCCGAGAAGCAGGTGCGGTTCCTGGACAACATCAACACGTCCGGGCACCACCTCCTCGGCATCATCAACGACATCCTCGACCTCTCGAAGGTGGAGGCCGGCAAGATGGAGCTCGCCATCGAGCGCATCTCGCTGCCCGAGCTGGCCGAGGGGGTCGCCGAGGTCACGCGGGGCATGGCCTCCAAGGCGTCCATAGCGATCGAGCTCGCGTTCCCCGAAACGCTTCCCCGCGTTCCCGCCGACCCCGTGAAGCTCAAGCAGGTGCTCTACAACCTGCTCTCGAACGCCGTGAAGTTCTCTCCCGATGGCGCCACGGTCACGCTCTCCGCCCGCCCCATTCCAGGTGCCGTGGAGATCGCCGTGCGGGATCGCGGCATCGGCATCTCGCCCGGGGACCAGCAGCTCATCTTCGAGCCGTTCCGTCAGGCCGACGGCTCCTCCACCCGTACGTACTCCGGCACGGGCCTCGGCCTCTCGCTCGTGAAGTCCTTCGTGGAGCTGCACGGCGGCAGCGTGTCGGTCGAGAGCGCGCCAGGCGACGGCAGCACGTTCCGTTTCACGCTGCCCCTCGTCGCGGCCGAGGATCCTCCAGAGGTCGACCTCGCCACCGGGATCACCGAGGAGACGGGCCTGTTCCGCATCCTCGTGGTCGAGGACGATCCCTCGGCGTTCCAGCTCGTCGAAACCGCCCTGCGCGACGCCGGCTACATTCCGCTCCGCGCGCGCAGCGGAGAGGAGGCCCTCGAGCTCGCGAAGACCCTTCGGCCGGCAGCGATCACGCTCGACCTCGTGCTGCCGGGGCTGGATGGCTGGGCCGTGCTCAAGACGCTGAAGTCCGATCCCGAGACGCGCGACATCCCGGTCGTCATCGTCTCGCGGGTGAAGAGCGAAGACCTGGGTCTCGCCCTCGGAGCCGACGACTACCTCCTGAAGCCCGTGGAGAAGGACCGGCTTCTCGCGCGGCTCGCAGCGCTCCTTCAGGACGACGGGCCGCTGCCCCAGCGCGTCCTCCTCATCGACGACGATCCGGCTGTTCATGAGCTCGTCGAAGCGGAGCTCACCGCACGGGGCTACAGCGTCGAGAAGGCCACCTCGGGGCAGGAAGGCCTCGAGAAGGCCTTCGCCTCTCCGCCGGGTGTCATCCTTCTCGACCTCATGATGGACGGCATGGACGGCTTCGAGGTGGCCTCGCGGCTGCGCGAGGATCCGCGGACGGCGGAGACCCCCGTCGTGGTGGTCACGGCGAGGGATCTCTCGCGGGAGGACCGCGGCCGCCTCGAAGGAAAGATCACGGCGCTCCTCCAGAAGGGGGATTCCGGACGGGGCGAACGCATCGCGGCGGCGGTGACCGACGTCGTGAGGCGCCGTCGCAGAGCGAAGCAACGCAGAGACAGAGAGCCCCGGGAGAGCGCATGAAGGGTCCGGTCGTCCTCGTGGTCGAAGACAACGAGCAGAACCTCGAGCTCGTGGAATACCTGCTCGAGGAAGCGGGCTTCCTGGTGCGGGCCGCGCGCGACGCGGCGGCCGCGCGCACGTCGCTGGCCGAGGTGTGGCCCGCCCTCGTGCTCCTCGACGTGAACCTCCCCGGAGAAGACGGCCTCTCGCTCGCGGCCTGGATCCGCAGCACGCCGAACGGCCGCGCCCTGCCCGTGGTCGCCCTCACCGCGCTCGCGATGCGCGGCGACCGGGAGCGCATCCTGGAGCACGGGTTCTCTGGCTACATCGCCAAGCCGATCGAGCCGGCGCGCTTCGTCGCGCAGGTGAGGAGCTATCTGCCCGGCTCGGAATGAGCGGCTGCGCCGCCTCTCACTTCAGCACATCGCGGAGCGCGGGCGAGAGGAGCGGCGGCAGAAGAGCGTCCTTGCCCACCTTGAGCCGCCACGCCGCGAGGCTGCGGCGGGCGCGATCCACGAGCGCCGCGCTGCGCCGGCCCTCCACGAGGTACTGCGTGCCGAGCGCCGCGCATTCGAGGATGTCGGGCTGGGGGGCTGCCGGATCCACGACGCGGACGAAACCCACCGCGAGCGCCACCGCGGCGAAATCGTGCTTCTGCAGAGCCCCGAGGCCCGCGAGGAGCCCGTCGCGCCGCAAAGCCGGCACGGCCTCCTTCGTGCGGAAAGCCGTCTCCTTCGCGAGCGCCGCCGCGAGGGCGGCGGGGGCCGCGGGACGCGAGAGGAGAGCGTCGAGCCCACCCGTGCGGGACGCGAGCACCT
>JAEUQS010000713.1 GCA_016789625.1 Acidobacteriota bacterium
CGGCGGAACGGTCCGCCTGCCGAAGCTCGGGGGCCTCACCCACGCGCTCGACCTGATTCTCACGGGGCGCCCCGTGAGCGGGGAGGAGGCGCTCCGCATGGGTCTCGCGAACCGGCTCGTCGAGCCGGGCGCCGCGCTCTCGCACGCTCTCGAGGAGGCGCATGCACTCGCACGCCTCCCGCAGCGCTGTCTCCGCTCGGACCGGCTCTCGGCTTACGAGTCCCTCGACATCGCGCTCGACCGGGAATTCGCTCGCGGCCTCGAGGTCATCGCGTCGGGCGAGACGGCCGAAGGCGCGGAGCGCTTCCGGCGCGGCGCGGGGCGCCACGGCACCCGCTGACGCTCAGGGCAGGCTGGTCTGGCCGTACATGAGGTAGCGGTCCACGCCGCGGGCGGCCTTGCGCCCCTCGTGGATCGCCCACACGACGAGCGACTGTCCACGCGACATGTCGCCCGCGGCGAACACGCCGGGCACGCTCGTCATCTTCTCGCCGTCGGTGATCACGTTGCCGCGCTCGTCGAGCTTGAGCGCCAGCTCGGTGACCGGGCCGCCGCGCTCGGGCCCCACGAAGCCCAGAGCGAGGAGCACGAGATCGGCGGGGAGCACGCTCTCGGTGCCGGGCACCTCCACGAGCTGCATGCGCCCGTCGGCGGCCTTCCTCCACTCCACGCTCACGAGATGCAGCTCGCGCACGCGCCCCTCGGCGTCTCCCGCGAACCGCTTCGTCTTCACCGAGTAGAGCCGCGGATCGGCGCCGAAGAGCGCCAGCGCCTCCTCCTGGCCGTAGTCGAGCCGCTCGATGCGCGGCCACTGGGGCCAGGGGTTGTCGGGCGCGCGGGTCGCGGGCGGCCGGGCGAGGATCTCGAGCTGCACGACGCTCGCGGCGCCGTGGCGAATCGAGGTCGCGACGCAGTCCGTTCCCGTGTCGCCGCCGCCGATCACGACGACGTGGCGGCCCTTGGCCGAGATGTAGCGGCCGTCGGCGAAGCCGGAGTCCAGGTAGCTCTTCGTGCTCGCGTGGAGGAACTCCATCGCGAGGTGGATTCCCGAGAGCTCGCGTCCCGGCACCGGCAGCCCACGCGCCTCGGTGGCGCCGCAGCACAGCACGACGGCGTCGTAGTCGGAAAGAAGGCGCTCGGCCGGCAGGTCGCGGCCGACCTCGATGCCGGTGACGAAACGGATGCCCGCGCCGGCCAGCAGCCGCACGCGCCGTGCCACGAGGCTCTTGTCGAGCTTCATGCTCGGAATGCCGTACATGAGGAGGCCGCCCACGCGGTCCGCGCGCTCGAGCACCGTGACGGTGTGGCCGGCCTTGTTGAGCTGCGCCGCGCACGCGAGCCCGGCGGGCCCCGAGCCCACGACGGCGACCTTCTTGCCGGTGCGCGTGAGCGGCTCGTCCACGGGGACCCAGCCTTCCTCGAACGCCCGGTCGGCGATGGCCGCCTCGATGGTCTTGATCGTGACGGCCTCTCCGGAGAGCGCCATCGTGCACGATCCCTCGCACGGCGCCGGGCACACGCGCCCCGTGAACTCGGGGAAGTTGTTCGTCTGGTACAGCCTGACGGCCGCTTCCTGCCACTGTCCCTTCGAGACGAGGTCGTTGAAGTCGGGGATGAGGTTGTTGATGGGACAGCCCATCGCGTGCCCGGAGACGATCTTCCCCGTGTGACAGAACGGGGTTCCACAGTCCATGCAGCGCGAGGCCTGCTTCCGGAGCGTCTCCTCGAGGACGGGGAGATGCCACTCCGCGAAGTCCTTCACGCGTTCCTCGGGCGGGCGCGACGGCCCGGCGTCCCGCTCGACGTGCGTCGTCATCTCAGGCGCCCTTCCGCGCCCGGCCGGTGTTTTCCTCGAACGCGGCCAGCACGGCGTCCTCTTCGGAGAGTCCGGTCTCCCGCAGACGCTTCTCGGTTTCCAGGACGCGGCGGTAGTCGTGCGGGAGGACCCTCACGAAATCGTTGAGCGACGCCTCCCAGCTCGACAGGAGCCGCCTGGCCGTGGCGCTGCCCGTGAGAGCGAGGTGTCTTTCGACCAGCCCCTTCAGCGTCGCGAGCTCGGCGTCGTCTCCCGCGCGGGCCGGCTCGAGCCCCACGAGCTCGGCGTTGCATCGCGCCGCGAAATCGCCGGCCTCGTCGAGCACCCAGGCGATGCCGCCCGACATGCCCGCAGCGAAGTTCCGGCCCGTGCGGCCGAGGACCACGACCCGTCCGCCGGTCATGTACTCGCAGCCGTGATCGCCGATGGCCTCCACGACGGCCGAGGCGCCGCTGTTGCGCACGCAGAAGCGCTCGCCCGCGATGCCGCGCACGAACGCCTCACCCGAGGTCGCGCCGTAGAACGCGACGTTGCCGATGAGGACGTTCTCCTCGGCGACGAACGTCGCCTCCGCGGGCGGCACCACGACGATCTTCCCGCCCGAGAGCCCCTTGCCCACGTAGTCGTTCGCGTCCCCTTCGAGGAGGAGCGTGAGCCCGCGCGGCACGAACGCGCCGAAGCTCTGCCCCGCCGAGCCCTGGAACGTGAGGGAGATGGTGTCCTCGGGCAGGCCCGCGGCGCCCCAGCGCTTCGTCACCTCGCTGCCGAGGCGGGTGCCGGCCACGCGGTTGCCGTTCCTGATCGGCACGGTCGCGCGCACGGGGATGCGGCTCTCGAGCGCGGGAGCGCACAGCGGGATGAGCGTGGTGACGTCCAGGGAGGTCTCGAGCCCGTGCTCCTGCGGCACGCGGAACGTGCGCTTCACGTCGCGCGAGACGGTGGGCTTGTAGAGGATGCGCGAGAAGTCGAGCGAGCGGGCCTTCCAGTGATCGAGGCCGCGGCGCAGCTCGAGCCGTTCGCTGCGGCCCACCATCTTGTAGAACTGCCGGTAGCCGAGGTGCGCCATCAGCTCGCGCACTTCCGTCGCCACGAAGCGCATGAAGTTCACGACGTGCGCGGGGTCGCCCGTGAACGCGCGGCGGAGCGCCGGATCCTGCGTGGCAACACCCACGGGGCACGTGTTCAGGTGGCAGACCCTCATCATGATGCAGCCCAGCGCGACGAGCGGCGCCGTGGAGAAGCCGAACTCCTCGGCCCCGAGGAGCGCGCCCACGACGACGTCGCGGCCCGTCTTGAGCTGACCGTCGGTCTCGAGCGTCACGCGGCTGCGCAGGTCGTTGAGCACGAGCACCTGGTGCGCCTCGGCGAGGCCCAGCTCCCACGGCATCCCCGCGTGCTGGAGGCTCGTGAGCGAGGCGGCCCCGGTGCCGCCGTCGTGCCCGCTGATGAGGATGACGTCGGCGTGCGCCTTGGCGACGCCCGCGGCGATCGTCCCCACGCCCGCCTCGGCCACGAGCTTCACGCTGATGCGCGCGGCCGGGTTCGCGTTCTTGAGGTCGTGGATCAGCTCGGCGAGGTCTTCGATGGAGTAGATGTCGTGGTGCGGCGGCGGGGAGATGAGCCCCACGCCCGGGGTCGCGAACCGCACCTTCGCGATCCACGGATACACCTTGCCGCCCGGGAGCTGGCCGCCCTCGCCGGGCTTGGCGCCCTGCGCCATCTTGATCTGGATCTCCTTCGCCTCCACGAGGTACTGGCTCGTCACGCCGAAGCGGCCCGACGCCACCTGCTTGATCGCGCTGGTCTTCGAGTCGCCGCCGGGCTCCTCGCGATAGCGCGCGGGATCCTCGCCGCCCTCGCCCGTGTTGCTGCGGCCGCCCACGCGGTTCATGGCGATCGCGAGCGCTTCGTGCGCCTCCTGGCTGATCGAGCCGTAGGACATCGCGCCCGTCTTGAAGCGCGCGAGGATGGCCTCGATGGGCTCGACCTCCTCGAGGGGCACGGCCTTGGCGAGCGGCTTGAAATCCATGAGCGCGCGGAGCGTCACCGGGGAGCGCTCGGGCCTGTTCACGAGCTGGCTGTAGCGCTTGTAGAGCGCGTAGTCGCCGGAGCGGCAGGCGGCCTGCAGCAGATGGATCGTCTCGGGGCTGTTGAGGTGCTCCTCGCCGTCCCTGCGGAACTGATAGCGCCCGCCCGAGCCCAGGGTCGTGTGGGCGACGGGCCGCGGCGGGTACGCGAACTCGTGGCGGAGGCGGACCTCCTTCGCGATGGCGTCGATGCCGATGCCCGAGATGCGGGTCGGCGTGCCCGTGAAGTATTCGTCGACGAAGTCCTGCGACAGCCCGATCGCCTCGAAGACCTGCGCGCCGTGGTAGCTCTGCACGGCGGAGATGCCCATCTTCGAGAGCACCTTGACGATGCCCTTGTTCACGGCCTTCACATAGTGCTTCTCGAGGACGGGGCCCTCTCCCGAAAGCAGCCCCTGTCGAAGCTGGTCATGGATCGTCTCGAACGCCAGGTACGGGTTGATGGCGCTCGCGCCGTAGCCGATGAGCATGCAGAAGTGGTGGACCTCGCGGGGCTCCCCCGTCTCGAGCACGATTCCGACCTTGGTGCGCGAGCCCTCGCGCAGGAGGTGGTGCTGCACGGCCGATTGCGCGAGGAGCGCCGGGATGGGCGCGTCCTTCCCGTCGTGCCCGCGGTCCGAGAGGATGAGCACGTTGTGCCCCTCGGCGATCGCTTCGCTGGCGCGGCGGCGGAGGTCCTCGATGGCCTTTCTGAGGCCGGTGCCGCCCTCGTTCACCTTGAACAGCATCGGCAGCGTGATGGCCCGGAAGCCCTTGGAGCCTTCCTTGCCGTTCAGGCCGCGGATCTTCTCGAGCTCGGCGTTGCGCAGCACCGGCGTGGGCAGGCCGAAATGCAGCGCGGCGCGCGGCGTGGGCTCGAGGAGGTTCTCCTCGGGGCCGATCGCCGTGTCCACGGCCATCACGATGGCCTCGCGGTCCGCGTCGACCGGCGGGTTCGTGACCTGCGCGAAGAGCTGCTTGAAGTAGTCGTAGAGGAGCTGCGGGCGCTCGGAGAGGACCGCCAGCGGCACGTCCGTTCCCATGCTGCCCACGGGCTCGACGCCCGTCTCGGCCATGGGCGAGACGATCATGCGGACGTCCTCGAGCGTGTACCCGAACGTCTCCTGCCGGCAGAGCACGGTTTCGTGGCCGGGCTCCCGCACGGCGGGCGGCTCGGGAAGGTCCGACAGACGCACGAGGTGCTCGTCGAGCCAGGCGCCGTAGGGCTCGGCGTTCGCAAGGCCGTCCTTGATCTCGTCGTCGGGCACGATGCGGCCCTGGGCCGTGTCCACGAAGAAGATCTGCCCCGGACGCAGCCGCCCCTTGCGGAGGATGCGGTCGGCGGGCAGGTCCAGCACACCGGTCTCCGAGGCCATGACGACGAGGCCGTCCTTGGTTTCCAGGAACCGCGACGGGCGCAGGCCGTTCCTGTCGAGGATCGCTCCGATGCGCACGCCGTCGGTGAACGCGATGGAGGCCGGGCCGTCCCAGGGCTCCATGAAGCACGAATGGAATTCGTAGAACGCCTTGCGCGCCGCGCTCATCGATTCGTGGCGGCTCCACGGCTCGGGCACCATCATCATGAGCGCGTGCGGGAGAGAGCGGCCCGCGAGGACGAGGAGCTCGAGCACGTTGTCGAACATGGCCGAGTCCGAGCCCTCGCCGTCGATCACGGGAAGGACCTTGCGGAGGTCGTCGCCGAAGAGCTTCGACTCGAACATCCGCTGCCGCGCCTGCATCCAGTTCACGTTGCCGCGGAGCGTGTTGATCTCGCCGTTGTGGGAGATGTAGCGGTATGGATGCGCCCGCGCCCAGCTGGGGAACGTGTTCGTCGAGAAGCGGGAATGCACCACCGCGAGAGCCGACGCGAACCGCTCGTCCCGGAGGTCCGGATAGAACGCTCCGAGCTGCGACGCGTTGAGCATGCCCTTGTACACGACGACGCGCGAGGAGAGGCTCGAGACGTAGAACTGCTCGCGCCCGGGGAGGGCCGAACGCGAGATCGCTTTCTCCGCGAGCCGGCGGATCACGTAGAGCTTCCGCTCGAACGCGCCGCCGGCCGGGGTGCCCTCGCCCCGCGCGAGGAAGACCTGCCGGATCGCGGGCTGCGCGGCCCGGGCGCTCGCGCCCAGAGTCGCGGCGTCGGTGGGGACGTCGCGGAAACCGATCACGCGCTGGCCTTCCTCGAGCGCGATCTCCTCGAGCTTGCGTTTGCAGGCCCGGCGGCTCGCCGGGTCGACGGGCAGGAACAGCATCCCCACGGCGTAGTCGCCCGCGGCGGGCAGCTCGAGTCCCGAAGCCCGTCCGGGCTCTCCGAAGAACGTGTGCGGGATCTGGGCCGTCAGGCCGGCGCCGTCGCCCGTCGCGGCCTCGCTCCCCGTCGCGCCACGGTGCTCGAGGTTCACGAGGACCTGCAAAGCCTTCCGGAGGATGTCGTGCGAAGGGCGGCCGGCGATGTCGACGACGAACCCGAATCCACAGGCGTCGTGCTCGAACGCCGGATCGTAGAGTCCCTGCCGCGATAGCCCGGACGTCACGGTCGTCTGCCCCCGTTCCCGCGCGAAGCGCGTTCGCGCAGGGAAACTCTAGCACCCGCACTGTGAGACTCCGGCAGCGCCGAGCCGTGAGAACCCGCTTACGCGCCCGCTCGTTTCACAGTCGTCGCGGTAACGCGCCGGCCCTCATCTCGACAGTCGGACGTCTCCGCTCGAGGTCGTGATCTTCACGGGCACGCCGCCTTCCCCCGTCCGCGCCTCGACGCGCCCGTCCTTCCTCTTTTCGTACGTGATGCCGGGGAGGTCCAGATCGATCTCACCGCTCGAGGACACGACCTCGAGGTCGAGGGCCGGAGCGCCCGACATCCGCCAGCGTACGTTTCCGCTCGAGACGTCGACGAGAGCGCCCGTGAGCGCCGCCGCATCCCCCGACAGCTCCACGTCGCCGCTGCCCGTCTCCACGGAGAGCCTGCCTTCGAGCCTCAGATCCCTCGCCGAGAAGTCCCCGGAACCGCTCTCGTGCTCCAGGGACCCGCGGACCTTCTCGAGCACGACGGTTCCCGAGCCCGTGTGCGTCTTGACGCCGCCGGTCACGTCGACGAGCTTCACGTCGCCCGAGCCCGTGTCGATCGAAACGGCGCCCTTCACGTGAGACACCTTCACGTCTCCCGAGCCCGTCTTCACCGAGACCCCGGCCCGGGCATCGTCCACCTCGATGTCGCCGCTGCCCGTGTGGATGCGTACCGTGTCGCCGTTGCCCCAGACGCCGACATCGCCCGACTTTGCCGCGACCGAGACCGGGCCGGCGACGTCCCGGCTGTCCACCCGGCCAGCCGCGTTCTCGATCTCCACCGAAACCCCCGCGGGAACCCGCAGGATCGCGTCGACGTAGAGCTCCTCCCCCCGCTTCCGGCCCGTCGTGACGGTCACCCGCCGGCCCTGGTACTCGACGGTCGACGAGGAGAGATCGAACGCGAAGACGAACCCGGGCCCGTCTCGCCGCGGATCGGGATAGTGAAACGTGCGGACGCTCTCGGTCGGATAGCGCGTATGCACCACGGTGCGGCCGCCCTCGGTCTTCACCTCGAAGACCACTCCCCGGAGGAGCGACGGATCCTCGGCGTGAACCGTCCCCTCGATGCGGACGGGGCCGGCGGGCGCGCCCGTCACCCGCACCCGTCCGGCGAGGTTCTCGAAGACGAGCGTCTGCCCCGGAGTGGCGGGGATCTCCTCCTTCAGGAGCTTCGTTTCCCCGAGAGCGCAGGCGGAAGCGAGAAGGGCAGCGTGGGCCAGGCGGATCGGCCTCATGGGACCTCCGTTCGCCAGGTGAAACGGAGAAGGGGGCTCCGAAGTTCCCTCAGCCCCGCCAGGAGATGGGAAAGCGGCCCTCGTTCCAGTCCGCTTCGAGCACGCGCCCCTCGTCCACCGAGTCGACGACGAAGTTCCAGTACGTGACGACGGGATCGGGTAGCGGGGCGCCACCCAGGACCATGGCGCGGCCTCCCGCTGGCGCTTCGAGCAGAACGGCTGTGCCCTCGGAGAGCATCGCCAGCGTGCCGGCACGAACGACGGAGCCCCCCACCGCGACCTCGCCGTCGACGGCGTAGACCGCGAGCTCCTCGCCGGGCTGGGTTTCGATCGTCGTGGCGCCGCCAGGCGGCAGCACCACCTCGAGGAGCGTGACGGCGGAGAACGTGGGAATCGGCGAGACGAGAGCGCCCGAGCTGCCCGCCAGAACCCGCAGCGGCCCGTCCGACGGCAGGCTCGCGGCCAGGTGGTGGCGAAACGTGGGCTGCGTTCTCCGCGAGGACGCGGGCAGCGCGACCCAGGTCTGGAAGCCGTGGAGCGGACCCGAGCCGGGGATCGACACCTCGGAATGGACGATGCCGCGCCCGGAGGTCATCCAGTTCACGTCGCCCGGCCGGATCTCCTGGTCGAAGCCCTCGGAGTCCCTGTGCCGGAGGCCTCCGCTGAAGAGATACGTGACGGTCTGGAGCCCCACGTGCGGGTGCGCCGGAACGTCGAGCGGAACCTCCGCCGGAGATCTGAAGTGATCGGCGAAGACGAAGGGCCCCACGCGGCGAAGAGCCCGCCTCGGCAGGGCGCGGAGCACGCTGAGCCCGCCGACCTCGGCCTCCCGGGCGGGAAGGCTCGAGACGACCCTTCTCATTTTTCGCGACTCCGGATGGCCTCCAGCACGGCTTCGGGGCTCGTCCCCGCGAGGAGCTGGGCGACGGTGTCCTTGAGGCGGAAGAGCTCGGCGACCTTCGCGAGGAACTTCAGGTGCGCGACGGCCTCCGATGCCGGCGTCGCGAACGCGAGCACGATGCGGATCTCGCCACTCTCCTCGTACACGCCGTCGCCGTTGAGGCCCATGCCGCCGACGATCCGCTTGAGCCCCGGCACCCGCGCGTGCGGGATCGCCACGATGCCCATGCACGTCGACCCGGCCTTCTCGCGCGCCACCACGGCCACGGCCGCGTTGCGGGCCGACTCCGCGTCGAGCCCGGCCTTGCGGAGAGACGGAATGAGGAGCCGCTCCACGGCCCCCTCGACTCCGGGCGTGCGAAGACCGGTCACCACCTCGCCGGCAGCGAGGACGCTGGAAACCCGTCCGTCGAACACGACCTCCGGCACGCTGCTCCTGGCCTCCTTCCGCGGGCGCCGATGATCGCGCCGCGCCTGCGGCCTGTCCACCGCGAACGCCGGGAAAAGAGCGCTAATCTCGCGCCTTCGAAAAAGGAGACCGCCGGATGCCGCTCGCGCCTCTCGACTGGGCCATCGTCGCGCTCTACTTCGTGCTCTCGCTCGGCATCGGACTCGCCTTCATGAAGAAGGGCGGCGAATCGCTCGAGGAATACTTCGTCGCGGGCCGCAAGGCGCCGTGGTGGCTCGCGGGCGCGGCCATGATCGCGACGACGTTCGCCGCCGACACGCCGCTCGTCGTGACCGGCCTCGTCGCGACGTACGGCATCGCCGGGAACTGGCTTTGGTGGAACTTCGTCATGAGCGGCACGCTCACGGTCTTCCTGTACGCCCGTCTCTGGCACCGCGCGAACGTGCTCACCGACGTGGAGTTCGCCGAGATCCGCTACGGAGGCGCTCCGGCCACGTTCCTGCGGGGCTTCCGCGCGCTCTACCTCGCGCTACCCATCAACCTCATCATCATGGGCTGGGTTCATCTCGCGATGGTCAAGATCCTCACGCTCACGACCGGTCTCTCGCCGGTCTGGGCGGTCGGGGTCTGCTTCGTCGCCGTCACGCTCTACGCCACGGCCTCGGGCATGTGGGCCGTGCTCTGGACCGACTTCGTCCAGCTCATCCTCATGATGACGGCCGTCATCGCGCTGGCCGTCTTCGCCGTGAAGAAGGTGGGCGGAATGGCGGCTCTCAAGGCCGGCGTCGCGGCGAAGTTCGGCTCCGAGGAGGCCGCGCTCTCGTTCCTGCCCCCCGCCGGCTCGGCCTGGATGCCGCTCATGGCCGTCCTCGTGTTCCTGGGCGTGCAGTGGTGGGCCGCCTGGTATCCCGGCTCCGAGCCCGGCGGCGGCGGCTACGTGGCGCAGCGGATCTTCTCTTCCAAGAGCGAGCGGGACGGCGTGCTCTCGACGCTGTTCTTCAACGTGGGTCACTACGCGTTCCGCCCCTGGCCGTGGATCGTCACCGGCCTCGCGACGGTGATCCTCTACCCCGGCGGCGTCCTCGTGAACGGCAAGATGGACAAGGAAGCCGCCTACGTGCAGGCGATGCTCGACCTCATGCCGCTCGGCTGGAAGGGCTTCATGCTCGCGGGTTTCGCGGCGGCGTACATGTCGACCATCGCGACGCACCTGAACTGGGGCGCGAGCTACCTCGTGGGCGACGTCTACAAGCGCTTCCTCAACAGGGACGCCACGGACCGCCACTACGTGAACGTCTCGCGCCTCGCGACGATCTTCCTTTTCATCGCCTCGGCCATCGTGAGCAGCTACATGGACAGCATCGCCAGGGCCTGGCAGTTCCTCCTCGCGATCGGGAGCGGCACGGGCCTCGTCCTCATCCTCCGCTGGTACTGGTGGCGCATCAACGCGTGGAGCGAGATCAGCGCGATGGTGGCCTCGGCCGTCGTCTCGCTGAGCGCGTTCCAGCTCATCAAGAACCCGTACGCGTCCACCGATGCCCGGTTCGGGGCGGAGGAGTTCCGGATCCAGGCGCTCGTCATGCTCGTCACCGTGGGCGTCTCGACCGTGGTGTGGGTCGCGACGACGTTCCTCACGCAGCCCGAGAGCCCCGCCGTGCTCGAGAGCTTCTACCGGCGCGTCCGGCCCGGCGGCCCGGGCTGGCGGACCATCTCGACGCGCCTCGGGTTCGGCAGCGAGAGCATTCCGGGAGGCGCGATGTCGTTCCTCTCATGGGGCCTCGGCATCGCGCTCGTGTACACGGCGCTCTTCGGCATCGGGAAGCTCGTCCTCGGCGCCACGCTCCCCGGCCTCGCGCTCTGCGCGGTGGCGATCGGGCTCTTCACGTTCATCGTTCGATCGCTGAAATTCGGCGACGCGCCGGCGCCGAAGCCGTGACTCTTCCCTGACTTGACATGCCCGGGAGCCGGACTTATTGTGCGACGCGTAATCTGACTGACCGGTCAGATGAAGACGAGATGAAGACCCCCGATTCCGCCCCCCACCCTCGCCGGAAGCGCCAGGCCGGCGCGCCGGACAAGCGCCGGCTGCTCCTCGTGGCCGCGTTCGAGGAGGTCGCCGAGCGGGGCTTCTCGGCCGTGACGCTGGAAGACATCGCCGAGCGCGCGGGCGTCTCCAAGGGCGTCACGCTCTACTACTTCGAGAGCAAGGAAGAGCTGTTCCGCACGCTCTTCGCCTGGGTCACCGAGCGGCTTCACGACCGCATGAGGGCCGTGCTCGAGAAGCCCACGGCCCTCGAGCAGCTCCACGCGCTGAACGACGTGATCTTCGCGTCGTCCGAGAAGAACCGCGCGTTCTACGCCGTGTTCCTCGATTTCTCGTCGCTCGCGGTGCGGCACGAATCGTTCCGGCTCGTGAACGCCGCGTTCTACGAGGGCTGTACCGAGGTCGAGCGGGCCATCGCCCTCCAGGGCATCGCCGAGGGCACGTTCCCGCCGCAGGACGTGGACCGCGCGGTGCTCCTCCTGCGCAGCCTGTTCGACGGTCTGATGCTCCGCTGGCTCTCCGAGAAGGACCCCGATACCGCGTTCGCCTGCTACCGCGCGTCCTGCCTCGAGCAGGCGCTCGCGATCCTCTCCGCCCGTACCCACCCCGAAAGGAGGGACGACCATGAGAAAAGACCCCGAGGCTCCCGCTCCCCAGCCCGTTCCGCCCCCGCCGCCCCTCCTGTGCCATCGCCCCGGCTGCACCCGCTCGCTTCCCCCGATCTGGGAGACGACCGAGCCGCTGTGCGACCCGTGCGCGCTGGAGCGCGACCTGTACGACCGCAGCGCGCGCTGGCGAAGGCTCGCGGCTGAGGGCCGCCGCAGGGAAGTGAACTGAAGTATTCGGGGAACCCAGTTATGGGTTCCCCTACCCTCCGCTCCGCTCGCTGCGCTCGCCTTTTTCGGACCGATCCATTTCTTGGACCCTGTGATGGGTTCCCCTACCCTCCGCTCCGCTCGCTGCGCTCGCCCTTTTCGTTCCCGGCCTCGAAAACGGGTCGCGGGCGCCGGCGCGGAGCCGGCGTCCTCCTGCTACTCTTCGGCCGGCTTTGGCGCTCACACCCGGAACCAAGCTCGGCTTCTTCGAGATCGTCGCGCCTCTCGGGGCTGGCGGCATGGGCGAGGTGTATCGAGCGCGCGACACGCGCCTGGGACGCGAAGTC
>JAEUQS010000737.1 GCA_016789625.1 Acidobacteriota bacterium
AAAGGAGCGCTCCGCCCTCCTTCAGCTCGATGAGGCCGCGGGAGCCCTGGAGCGACTCCGGCAGCTCGCCCACGGGAGTGTGCTGCGCCGTGGGATCCACGAACAGCAGGAGGCCCAGCGCCGCGTGTCGCGCGACCGCGGGCGCGACTGTGGTGGAGGGGGCGCCAGACTCCTCGGGTAGACGCACGGCGAGGATCGCGTGGTTGAACTGCCGTGGCGACGGCCACTCGTCGCGCACGTAGGACGCGTCGCCGAGATATACGCTCACGAGGTCCGACGCCACGCCCACCTCGCGGAGCAGCGTCTTCATGAGGTTCGCCTTGTCCTTACAGTCGCCGTAGCCCTTCTCGAGCACGAGCGATGCCGCGTGAGGCCGGTATCCACCGCCCCGGCCGAGGCCCGTTTGAATGGAGACGTAGTTGAGACCCTGCACGTAGCGGCCCACGGCGGCGGTCTTCTCGAACGGCGTGCGCGCGTCCCGGGTCAGGTCCCGCGCGCGCTGCGTGAGCGACGCCGACGAGTCGGCAGACGGGATCGAGAGGGTGTGAAACCACGTGGACACGTCGGCCCACGACCGGAACGCGGGCCCGGCCTCGCGCGCCGACGGCGGGGCGAACACGCTCACCGCGAGCCTCGGCGACAGCCGCGTGAGGGGCGGTGCTTCGTCCTCGGTGAGGAGCGCGGGCAGGTCGCGAAGCTCCCACCGCACTCCACCCGCGATCTCGGTTTTCGGCAGACCTTCGGACCGGTTGAACGCGACGGCCTCATGGGTGAAGCCGGCGGGCAGAACGAGCGTGAGACGCGACAGGCGCACGGGCTGACGCCCCTGGAATCGCCAGTCGAACTGGGAGAATACGGAACGGTCGTCCACGGTCCATTCGGCGCCGAAGACGCCGCCCGGCTCGACGAGGTCTCCGCCCACGAGGGCACGCACCCGGGCCTCGTTGTAGACGTCGTTCGCCGCCGCGGCCACGTCGACCGTCTCCTTCTTGCCGAGCTCTCTCACCTCGCCGCCGGGCTGGAGGATCCAGCCTTTCAGATCGGAGATCTTCGTGGTGTCTGTGAGGTACGGAACGACCGCCCGGGCCTCTTCGCGTCCGGCTCTGTCGAGAACGCGCACCACGCGCCGCTCCGTGGCCGTCGAACGCCCCGAAGGATCGTAGGTCACCGTCCTCTCGGCAAGGAGCACTTCCGCGACGACGCCCTTGCGCGGCGGAGAGGCCGCCGCTCCGGCTGCTTCGCGCAGCCAGCCGGGCACGTCCGCGCCGTACGCGGCGTCCGCGGCCAGGAGGGTGCCGAGAACGAGCGTGACGAGCGCGGCCCGGAACCGAACGGCCTTCAAGGCGTGGCCCGTTCCTGCAGCGCGAGGACCTTCGCGTCGCGCTGGTTGAAGCGGTCGAACGCATCGCGGATCGCGAGGTAGCTCTCGACCGGATAGAACCCGGCCTTGATCCTGAGCTTGCGCACGTACGTGAGCGTGCGGCCCTCGTCGGTCACGGCGATGGACGAGCGGTAGCTTCCGAGCTCACCGGCTTCGATGGGCACGCCCCAGTGGGTCTCCTCCGCCGCGAAGCCCTTCGGCAGCTTGATCGTCACGGTGTCGTCGTCCGATTCGGGGGCCGCGATGAGCACGGGCTCCTGCCTCTCCGCGGCCGTGAACCGCGGCGTTCCGCCCTTGCGAAAGTACGACGGGTTCACGAGGAGGCGCTTGCCGGTGCGGGCGGCGTAGCCGGGAATGCGCGCGCGGTATTCGTAGACGATGGGCCCCTCCACCACGTCGAGCCCCTCGATCTTCACGTTCGTGAGCTCGATTCCCGGAAGGCGCTGCTCGAGGCCCTCGCGAAGGCTCTTCTCCCGCGCGTCCGCGGTTTCGTCCACCAGGTCGTCCCGCAGGTCGGCCACCACCGCGCCGTGATGCTCGGAGCGCACCGTGCCTTCGAGCGTGCCGTCCTCGAGAAGCTCGAACGTGGCCGTGCGGCGCCGGAACGTGCGGTCCGCGGGAGACGCCGGCGTCTTCACGAACTCGAGGTTCTTCGGATCGCTCACGAGCGCGGCCTCGCTCTCGTTCTCCCAGCGCATGCGGCCCCACGGGAGGTTCCGGTCGCCCGGCGCGAAGAACCGCCAGGCGCCGTCCACCTTCACCGCGACGTAGCGGCTGGGCAGGAAATACCCGCTCGCCATCTCCTTCATGAAGAGAAAGCGCTGCCGGTCGCCCACCGCCGCCATCCGCACGTCGAAGCCCGCGGCCTGCGCGAGCGAGGCGAAGAGCACGTTCACGTCGTCTCCCGAGCCCGTCCCCGCGTCGAGGACGTCGGCCGCCGTCGCATCCTTGGCGACCTTGCGGCGTTCATCGGCCGTGGCGTCGGCGAGGCGCTTCACACGGGCGCGCGACAGGTCCCACAGTGCGCGCAGCTTCTCTTCGGGGTCCGTCTTGCCGGCAACTGCCGCGTCGGCGAGCTTCTTCACATCGCCCTTGGGCTTGATGCGCGGCTTGTAGTACTCGAAGAATTTCTCCGAGTAGCTCTTGAACGCCGAGTCGGGCGTTCCCTCGTGCTCGTTCGTGTAGAAGATGAGCATCCACGCGCGCGTCGCGGACGTGGGCGGCGCGTAGG
Organism: Acidobacteriota bacterium; assembly: GCA_016789625.1. Taxonomy (GTDB): domain Bacteria; phylum Acidobacteriota; class Thermoanaerobaculia; order UBA5066; family UBA5066; genus JAEUQS01. The sequence goes on from JAEUQS010000737.1 coordinate 2,613, forward strand.
GCTCGGTCTTGAACGCGGGCTGGTTCAGCACGGTGGTGTAGAGGAACTGGTCGTTGTCCTTCTTGAAAGGCGAAGGATCGCAGCGGAACGCCCGGGTTCGGAAGACGTAGCCGGGCACCGCCAGCGGCTTGAATCCATACGTGACCCGCTGGACGGGCACCTCACGCTGGAACTCCACCTCGACGTACTGCGTGAGCTTGTCGGGAGCCAGCTCCTTCCACTGATACTCGATAAGCACTCCCGGCGCCAGGGCCGGCGGCGCGAACGCCTTGACCCGCCTCTCGCCCTTGCGGGTCTTGGCGAGGGAGCGTTCGAAGACGGCGTCGTCCGACAGCTCGACGATGGACCCATCGCTCTTGATGGTGCGGGCCGCGAGCTCGCTCACGTCGCCACGGGCGTCGTAGGGAATCTCGATCTGGGTGAAGGCCTTCTGTCCGCGCTCGTCGAAGATCTTCACGCGCACGTAGTGCGTCGTCACCGTGCGCGGCTCCTTCGTCACGTGGTGGAGGCCGTCCTCGACGCGGCGTTCCCAGAAGATCGCCTCGGCCCCGGCGTCCTTGTCGATCGTCGAAGCTTTCAAGGCGAGCTCTTCGGGCGTGATGGGTTTCCATTTTTCTTTCGCGGCGGCCGGCGCGCTGGCGACGAGCGAGAGAAGCACAAGCGAGATGCGAAGGCGGGAGGAGGGCGTCATGGCATTCCTTTCCAAAACGACGCCTGATTGTGCCTGATGTTGAGAGTCTCTTCGAGGCCAATTGGGAGAGGTGGCTACTCCCTTCTCTCGCGCCCTCCCAGAAACCAACGACGTCGCGGATCCCTCGGCCCCGAACCGATCGCGACGACGAGCCCGCGCTCGACGAGTTTTGCCAATCGATGTTGTGTAGCGCGGGTCGTCAGGGCGACCTGGCGTGCGATCTCAGCCGTTGAACGGCCCTCCGGAGCGCCAACGTAGTCCAGAATCCGCCGCTCGACCGCGTCCACTGCAGGAGCAGCAATGGGCACTGTTCGCAGCACCACGCGGAACCGCAGGCCGATCTCGACGAATTCCGGGGCCGGCAGGCCGGCGGCGATGCAGGCCGATGTCATCCTCTGGATACCACTGCCCCATTGCTCAACGATGCCGAGTTCCTGGAAGACACGTCCGATCACGTGGTTTCGCAGCCGGGAGACTCCCTCCGCAAGGTCCTCCACCGTGAGCCCGGGTAGCAAGATGCCCGGGTTCTCGACTTCGACCCGGTCATCGAATACGGCCACCCGGATGGGCGCCCCGCGCTGCGAGTAGTCGGAGTGCACGACGGCGTTGACCAGAGCTTCCCGGAGGGCACCCGGAGGAACGGCGGGCAGGTCGCGTCGTCGGGCGGCACCCCCGATCTCGGCACCCAGACGCGTATTGCGCTCGACGAAGCGGATCGCCGCGTCGATCGCACGTAGTGGATACTCGCGGATCTCCGCGCGGTCCGCGATCACGGACTTGTCCTTTCCGGCAAAGAGACCCGCCTGGACCCAGGCGTCGGGCAGGTGATCGAGACGGTCGGGACCGAACAGGATGGCGCCGCCGATCGTTGGTACCACGCGCCCTTGATGCTCCGTCACGAGCCTCAGCGTGGCGAGGTCTGGTGGGCGGAGTCGACGAACCTCGGCAAAGCACTCCGAAGCAGCTGCGAAGTCGAGCGCTTCGGAGCCTGGAAGCGGCTGCTCGTCGTAGCTTCTGAGCTCCGCCCCGCGGCGCAGCTCCGCGATCAGGGCGGGATCCGCGGTTCGGTTCGTCGACCCGAGCCGAACAAACGTCCCGCGCTCCGGCCCCATCGCCGACACGTGATGCGGCCGAAGCTGGCTCGAATGAACGCCGATCGCGAGGACGTGCGTATTGCGCCACGGCACGATGTCGATCTCCGGGAGAAGCCGGGGTACGATCGAATCGGCAACGAGATTGGCGATTCGCTGCTCGAGCTCGAGCGGATTGGGGACGCCCACGACGTTGCGCGTGCCGTCCTCCACCCCGATGACGACCGTCCCGCCCGCCGAGTTCGCGAAGGCGACGAGCGTACGCAGCAACGGCTGCGGCGACGAGCAATCTCGCTTGAACTCCAGCTTCTTGCCTTCGGGAAGCCGGAGAACGCGCTCGAGCATCATGCTACGAATTCTACTACGAACCGAGAACTCGACCGGCGTTTCGTAGTAGCCCTGCCGGTGAGCGGACCCTGCTCGGCCGCTCAGCCTCTCGAGCGCCGCAGGGTCTCGAGCGCCCGCCGGGACGCCACCTTCACAAACGGGCGCAGCAGCTCCTCGGGCTCGTGGGGAAGCCGCCAGCCGACCGGGCTTCCCAGCTCCGCGAGCGTGAAGGAGACGGGCCCGTCGAGGTCGGGCGCGACCTTGGGCGGCGGCATGCGCCAGGTGAAATAGACCTCGGGCGACTTGACGTCCATCGGCCGGCCGTGGGGCGCCTGGGCACCGGACGGCTTCGCCGCCTTGGCGGCCTTCGGAGTCGCCGCCTCGCCGCGAGCTTTCCTTAGGTCAAGCGCCACGCGGGCGGGCTCGCGCCCGCGCACGGTGAAGAGGAGCTGCGGGTTCTGCTCGAGCGTCTCGGCGAACGCGACGTTTACGGCCGAGATGTGCTCACAGTCGAACGTGGCGCTCGCGAACGCGGGACAGCTGCAGATTCCCACCACGCTCGCGATGGAGCTGGGCAGCAGCGAGACGCCCTGCTTCTCGAACACGGCGTCGATGCCCTCGGGCAGGAGGCCGGCGAGCACGGGCTCGACGAGGTGCGTCTTCGACGCCAGAGAGGCCGTGACCCGGTTCCACACGGCGTCGTCGAAGGGGCGGACCTTGAGGGTC
>JAEUQS010000889.1 GCA_016789625.1 Acidobacteriota bacterium
GCGCTACCTGGACGCGCGGCGCGTGGACTCGGAGCTGCCGCTCGCGCGCCTTCCCGTCGAGCCGCGTGGCGCAGACGAAACCGTGTCGAGCGAGACGGGCGCCTGGGTGCTGTGGATGCTCGAGCAGCAGGTGGGACGCGAGGGCATGCAGGCCCGACTACGGGCCTTCATCGAGCGGTTTCGCGGCAGTCTCGATCACCCGGCGATACCGGACCTGATCGAGACACTGCGTCCCGCGGACGCCGCCGCAGCGAAGGATTTCCAGGCCTTCGTGGACTCCTGGTTTCTCGAGGTCGTGCTGCCCGAGATCCGTCTGAGCGAGGTGGACGTGCGGCAGGTCGAAGGGGGCTTTCACGTGGCGGCCACGCTCGAGAACGTAGGGACGGGGACGGTGCCGGTCGTCGTTTCAGCGAGGCGCGAAGAGCCGTTCGGCGACGCGCGGACCACGGTGGAGCTCTCTTCGGGGCGCTCTCGCCGGATCGAGTGGACCGTGCCTTTCGAGCCCTCGCGGCTGGTGGTGGACCCCGACGCGCTCGTGCTCCAGCGGTCGCGCGTCGACCTTCGGCTCCCTCAGGGTCGCGAACGATTCAGCAGCCAAGCGATCGGCGGGAAGAGGAGCCAGGGCACGAGGTAGAAGATCGTGAGGAACCAGTAGATCAGCGGGAAGAAGATGCCCCAGCCCAGGTACACGGCGCAGTAGAGCGTGTCGTAGAGCGCGAGCGGCACCGTGAAGTAGAAGGAGATCCAGATGGCGCGCTGCATCCTTCTCTCCGGGCTGCTCCGCTGGAGAACCGCGATCGCGAGGAGCGCGATCGCGACGGTGAGGAGCGTGCAGCCGACTCCGAGGACCCAGGGCTTGTGCTGCAGGTAGTACCGTGGAAGCCCCGCGACGAAGAAGAGGCCCCAGCAGATCGAACCCTGCGCGAGAAGGCTCAGGTGGCGCTTCAACGTCATGCCGCGGGTCGAGGTCACGGCCGTGAGTATCGCGTAAACCAAGAGCCCCCCAGAGCGTCCATCATTCCTCGAGATGAGTAGCCCGGCTCTCAACCGCTTCGCGCTCCTCTTCCTTCTCGCCCTTCCCGCGCTGCCCGCGTCTGCCGCGAAGTGGCTCCTGCCGGGCGTCGCGAACGCGTCGGGCGCAAACGGAACGCGCTTCGAGTCGCGCGTTCTGGTGACGAATCTCGAAGCCGCCCCGGCACGCGTGGAGCTGCGCCTCGTGCCCTCCGCGAACACTGCCGCGCCATCACCGGTCGTGCGGAACCTGGCCGCGGGGGAGACGCTCGTCCTCGGGAACGCGCTCGCCGAGCTCTTCGGCCTTTCGGGCGCCTTCGGGACGCTCTCGGTGTCGTCCACCTCGCGCCTCGCGCTCTTCGGGGTCACCGCCAACGTCGCGCAGCCGGCCACCGAGTACGGACTCGCGCTGCCGCTCCTCGCGGAGGAGTCCGCTCTGGGGCCGGGCGAGACGGGCCACGCGCTCTGGCTCGCGAACACGGCCACCGGGCCACCGTCGCGCACGAACGTCACGGTCGCGCTCCTCGAGCCCGGCTCGTCCGCGTCCGTTGCGCTCTTCGATTCCACGGGCTTCATCCGCGGCTCGCGGGTGATCTCGTCGGACGTTCCCGTGACGTGGCAGACCTCCGTGGCGGAGCTGGCCGAGGACGTGGAGCTGCCCGACGGCCGCGTCGAGGTGCGCGTGAGGAGCGGTCGCGCCGTGGCGTACACGTCCGTCGTCGACGACGTCACGGGCGACGGCATCGCCGTGCTCGCCGAGCGCGCTTCGGAAACCGCCGGGCCGCTGCTCCTGAACGGCGTCGCACGGTCGCCGGGCGCGAACGGATCGCTGTGGCGCACGGACGTGAGGCTGCTGAACCCCACGTTCGAGACGATCACCGCGACGCTCCACGCGCTCGGCTTCTCCGGGACCTCGTTGACGGTGAGCCTGCGTCCGCAAGCGCTCCTCGAGCTGAGCGACGTCCTCGGGCCCGCCGGGCTGGCAGGCGGTGAGGTCGCCGCGGGCGCCATTCGCGTCGAATCCTCGGGGTCCGTGCTCGCGCTGGCTCGCACGCGGAACGTGGACCCTTCGGGCAGACCGGGCACGTTCAGCGGAATGAAGCCGGCGCTGCCTCTCGCGCGCATCGCGGGAGCCGGGCGCACGCAGACTCTGCCAGGCGTGACGGTGAGCGGTGCCTACCGCACGAACCTCGCGCTCCTCGGCGGGACCGCCGGCGGACGGGTTTCGATGACGCTGCGCGGTCCCTCGGGTGAGCGGCTCGCGGGACCCGTGAGCGCGAGTCTCTCCGCCTGGGAGTGGACGCAGAAGAGCCTGCCCGACTGGTTCGGGATCTCCGCGGCGGCCGCGGGCAGCCGCGTCGATCTGGACGTCGAGGCCGGCAGCGTAGACGCGTACGCGAGCGTCATCCAGAACGGGAGCGGCGATCCCGTGCTGGCGACGCCGCAGGAGCGCCAAGGCAGTCCGGCAGGACTGCCCGGTGTCTGCGCGCCGCCGCGCATCGTGGCGTTCACGGCGTCGGCCGACGCGGTTGCCGCGGGCGCGTCCGTGGCGCTCAGCCTCGCGACGGACGGCGCGATCTCGGCGGCGCTCACGTCCGGACTCGCGCTGCCGGTGAACGGCTCTCTCACCGTGAAGCCCGCGGGCAGCGCGACGTATCGCGTCGAGGTGACGGGGGGCTGTGGTCTCGTGGCCGAGAGCTCCGTGACGGTGCGCCTCGCGCCCGCGATCGAGGTCGCGGAGACGGCCTCGGGTGCGGTGCGCGGTTTCGCGGCGGGGGAGTCCGTCGCGTGGAAGGGGATTCCCTTCGCGCTGCCCCCCGTGGGTGACCTGCGGTTCCGGCCGCCCGTGAGCCCCGCTCCCTTCACGTCCGTGCGCGAGGCGCGCACGTTCGGAAGCGTCTGTCCGCAGGCCACGGAGCCGGGCGCGTCGACGGTGACGGGCGCCGAAGACTGCCTCACCCTCAACGTCTGGCGGCCCCTGGCCCCCGCTTCCTCGAAGCTGCCGGTGCTGTTCTTCATCCACGGTGGCGGCAACGTCCAGGGGTCGGGATCCGAGACGTACTACGACGGACGGTATCTCGCGGGAGGCGGGGACGCTGTCGTCGTCACGTTGAACTACCGGCTCGGCGCCCTGGGATCGCTGGCGCACGACGCGCTCGACCGCGAAAGCCCGAAACGCGCCTCGGGCGGGTACGGGCTCCTCGACCAGATCGCCGCGCTCCACTGGGTGCGCACGAACATCGAGGCCTTCGGCGGCGACGCGGGCCGGATCCTCATCTTCGGCGAGTCGGCGGGCGCGGTGAACGTCTGCGCGCTCGTCGCTTCTCCCCTCGCTCGCGGGCTCTTCGGGAGCGCGCTCATGGAGAGCGGCGGCTGCGGGGCTCCCGCGCTCGCCGACGTGAAGCAGTTCGACCGCGGCGTGATCCAGGCCGCGGGCTGCGCGTCGGATGCCGGATCGCCAGGGGATCCCGTTCCGGGATCCCACGAGATCGCCTGCCTCCGTGCCCTCTCTGCCGAACGGGTCACCTCCGCGGTTCCCGGTCTCGCGAGCGTCGCGTCCTCGAGCGGGCAGCTCTGGGGGCCCGTCGTGGACGGCTGGGCTCTGCCGAGAAGCCCACAGGCCGCGCTCGAGGCCGGCACCCACAACAAGGTGCCGTTCGCCGTGGGCTCGAACTCCGAGGAGACCTCGCGCTACGTGCCGGCGATTCCCAGCGCCGCGGCCTACCAGGCCGCCGTGCTCGGGCAGTACGGTCTCGTGCTGGGAGCGCTCGTCCTCCAGCAGTACCCGGCGACGGCGTACCCCACGCCACAGGCGGCGTTCGTGGCCGTCACCACGGACGCCCGGTTCGGGTGCCCGGCGCGGCGCATCGCGCGGGCCGCTTCCCGTGCCGACTCGCCGGTCTTCCGTTACTACTTCACGCATGCCGTGGACTCGTCGCCCGCGGCCGCTTTCGGCGCGTATCACGGGCTCGAGATCCCATTCGTCTTCCGGACGCTCACGGACATTCCGGGCTACCGCCCGTCCGCTTCGGAGCTGGCGCTCGCGGATGCCATGGGCCGCTACTGGAAGCGCTTTGCCGCGACGGGGGATCCGAACGGCGGGGCGGATCCGGCTTGGCCCCGCTACGAGGCCGCGGCGGATCGCGTCCTTCTCTTCGACGGCGGCGCCATCCAGGAAGGCGGTCCCGTCAGGAGCGCGAGCTGCGATTTCTGGGACGCGCTCCTTCCCTAGCCTGGCCGACCGCATAGAATCGTCGCGGCCGTGTACATCCCGTCGCGTCTTCCGCCCCTCGCGATCGCAGGGCTTCTCGTCGCCTTGCTCGGCTCGGCCGCGGGCTGCCGGACGAAAGGCTCGGCCCCGTCTTCGTCGTCGGCGGAGCCGTCTCACCTCGCGGTGCTGTCTCCCGTGGTGCCCGAAACGGTCGAGCCGGTCCGCGACATGCGGCTCACCTCGCGCCTCGTGAGCGTCAACGTGTTCGAGCCGCTGGTGCGGGAGGACGGCGGGGAGGTGCCCACGCCGGTGCTGGCCGAGTCCTGGGCGAATCCCGAGCCGGACACGTGGCTCTTCACCCTGCGAGCGAACGCGACGTTCCACGACGGCACCAGACTCACGGCCGACGACGTCGTCGCGAGCTTCCACGCGGCGGGAGAGGCCGGCTCGAGCGTGGCGGGGAGCCTCGCCGGCATCGCGAACGTCGAGGCTGCCGATGCCTCCCACGTGCGGATCCTGACGAAGAAGGGCATCCGGGGGCCGCGCGGTCCCCTCGGGGCCATCGGGCGCGTGCTCGTGTTCCGCAAGAAGAGCGGCACCCTCGCCGAGCTCGTCGGCACGGGACCCTATCGCGTCGCGAGCCTCGTCCCCGGCGACGAGGTGACGCTCCAGCGCTTCGAAGGGTGGTGGGGCGGTTCGGTCGCGATCCCCGAGGTGCGGGTGAAGCGCTATCGCGGAACCGACGACGCGAGCACCCGCATCGGGGCCGGTGCCTCGACGATCGTGCTCAACCCGCCGCAGTCCCTCATCGAGAAGGCGGCGTCGTTTCCCGAGTCGAAGGTCGTGGCCGAGCCGCAGGGAATCCTCGCGTACCTGGCGTTCCAGCTCGCGGGACCGGGCGCCGAGGGAAGCCCGTTCCAGGATGTCCGCGTGCGGCGGGCCGTGCAGAAGGCCGTGGACGTCGAGCGCCTCGTGAAGGACGTTCCGGGGGGAGGCATTCCCGAGGGGCAGATCGTTCCCTCGGGCAGCTTCGGGCACGACGCCTCGAGGCTCCCGGTTCCCCGTGATCTCGCGGGAGCCCGCGCGCTCCTCGCCGAGGCGGGGCACCCGAACGGCTTCGAGGTCGAGCTGGACGTCACGGAATCGAACCGGGACCTCGCCAAGGCGGTGGCGCGGGATCTCGGCGAGGCCGGGATCCGGGCCCGCGTGCGCGCTCTGCCCTCGAACGACTTCGTGAAGGGCATCGCCGAGGGCTCGAGCCGCATCTACGTCTACTCCTGGATCGTCGGCGTCGACGCCACCGAGCCCCTGAAGGACTTCTTCATGACCCGCGACGACGCGAACGGCACCGGGACGCGGAACCGCGTGGGGTACTCGTCGAAGGAGCTGGACGCCGTGCTGGAGCGCGCCCTCGGGAGCCAGACGGCGGAAAAGAGGCTCGAAGCGCTCCACGAGGCGGGCCGGATTCTCGGCCGCGATCTGCCCTGGGTGCCGCTCTACACGGCCAAGCCGGTGCGCTTCGTGCCGCGCCGGCTTTCGGCCAGGGACCGCGTCGACGGCCTCCTCTACTTCTCGGGCATGGCCTGGAATTGAGTCTCTTCCAACGTCGGGTGGCGGTTCCCGGTCTTGACGGGCCGGGCCGGACCGGCTAGCCTCCCCGGCTCCGGTTCCGACCGGACGGTTCTTTTGCAAAGACGGATCAGGGTCGAGGGTGGGGAAAAGCCTTTGGGAGCGCGATTCGCGCTCGTCCGAAGCTCCTGCCGGTAGCCCCTCGTGACGACGACGTATTTCTCATAGGCGCATAGCTCAGTGGTAGAGCACTACCTTGACACGGTAGGGGTCCGCGGTTCGATCCCGCGTGCGCCTACCATGTGCCCGTTCGTTCACGAGTCGTAAGCTGGATTTGATACCGCATCGCCGGTGCGAAGCCCCACAGGGGCAGAGCCCAGCAGGTGCGGGAACCCAGGCGTACGTTCTCAGGCGCTTAGCTCAGTCGGTAGAGCACATCCTTCACACGGATGGGGTCAGCGGT
>JAEUQS010000762.1 GCA_016789625.1 Acidobacteriota bacterium
GAAGCCGATCGACTTCCTGCGGATCGCAGGCAGACTGTGCGGCTTGCTCAGATCCACCTCGTGGCCGTCGACGACGACGCGGCCCGAGGACGGCGTGAGGATGCAGCCCAGGATCGAGAGGAAGGTCGTCTTGCCCGAGCCCGACGGGCCCTCGAGCGAAACCACTTCTCCCCGCGCGACATTGAGCGAGACCCCGCGCAGGACCTCGACTGTCTGGCGGCCCTCGGTGAAGGTTTTCTTGACGTTCTCGGACGACAGGACGTGCATGTTCATCAGCCTCGGAAAACCAGTGCGGGATCGATGCTCGCGACCTTCCGGAAGGAGATCGCGGCGGCGGCGATGCAGAGGCCCAGCGTGCCCACGAAGACGATCGCGGCGAACTCGGGCGGGATGATCAGCTTGAGATCGATCTTCGCCATCACGGGCCGCATCGACAGTGCCATGAGCGACCCGAACACGAAACCGAAGACCGCGGCGATGGTGGCCTGCTCGCCCAGGATCTTGTAGATGTCCCAGTTGCCGCCGCCGATGGCCTTCACGGTGCCGAATTCCTTGATGTGCTCCATGGTGGACGTGTAGAGCGTCTGTGCGACGACGACGATGCCCACGAGGATCCCGAGGAACACCGTGATGTACATGTTGAGGCCGATGCCCGTGTTCGCGACCCAGTAGGCCCGCGAGCGCTTCGCCCACTCGGCGCGCGTGTAGACGTCGTTGTACGGCAGCCGCCTGCGGATCTCGGCGCGCACGGCCTCGAGATCCGCGCCCGGCTTCAGCTTGAGGAGAATGTAGGTGGTGTTTCCCGACAGGACCTGGAACGACAGCTCCTGGGCCTTGCGGTAGTCCATGAACGTGATGGGCGTCGTGGTGAACGACCGGGCGAACTGGGTCTGCCCGATGATCTTCATGCGGTTCTCGAGCACCTCTCTGTACTCGCCCACCTGGAAGGGTCCGTAGCGGCGCTGGGCGGAGGAGTCGAGGAACATGTAGGGTCCGCGCCGGAGGTCCCGCACGTCGCCCTGCGCGACGTTCCAGGGGATGTTCCAGGCGGTGAAGTCCTCGAGCGCGTAAACGAGCGTGCCCTCCTGCGCGCCGTTCGGCAGAGCGAGCTGCATGAACCAGACGATCAGGTTGTCGGCCCGTTCCACTCCGTCGATCGACCGCACGCGCTGGACGTACTGCTCGGGAAACGTGTGGGCGAAGTCGACGTTCGGCGTGTTCTTCGAGGTGACCCACAGATCGGCCGAGATCTTCTCGATGGTGATCGACGCGTTGTCGAGAAGCCCCAGGAAGAGGCCCACCTGCACGAACACGAGGGTCACGGCGAACGCCACGCCCGAGACCGTGATGAAGAAGCGCAGCTTGTCGTGGAGGAGGTTCTTCCGCGCGAGGGAGACGGCCATGTCAGCGGTCCTTCTTCCGGGCGAGGCCGTCCACCATCGTGTCGGTCACGAGCGCGGCCACCTTGCGCACGGGCTTCCAGTCCATCCAGGAGTCGTGGCGCATGGCCACGTGCAGCGAGACGACGCCGTGCACACCGGCCCAGAGAGCCTGGCTGATGAGGTCGGGGTCGGTGAACTCGGGGCGGAGCTTCTCCTTGAGGAGGGCCTCGACGACCGTGGCGCGCAGAAACGCGTAGGCGTCCTGCGTGGGGTTTCCCTTCCCCATCTCCTTCTGCTCCTCGTCGGTCGTCTGGACGCCCCGCTCCGTCATGAACATGAGGCGGTAGTGGTTCGGGTGCGTCAGACCGAAATCCACGTAGGCGTGGCCGATCTTGCGCAGACGCTCGAGGGGATCCGGCTCCCGCGCGATGCGCTGGAAGGCCCTGGCGAGGGAGAGAAAGTCCTCGTGGCAGAGCTCACGGATGAGGGCTTCCTTGTCCTTGAAGTGCAGGTAGAGCGCGGTGGGCGAGTACTCGATGGCGTCGGCCACCTTCCGCATCGTGACGGCCTCGTAGCCGTCCTTGACGAAGAGCTCGCGCGCGGCATCGAGGATGCGCTGCCGCACCTCCTGCTTCTCGCGTTCCCGTCTTTCCGTGATTCCCATAGTTAACCGCCTTCGTGAACTTAACGGCGTTAAGTATGGGAACGGGATTCCGACCCGTCAAGGGGTCCGGAGAAGATTTTTCCGCTTAGACCACGCCTGCCATCTTCAGCGCGGCGCCGACGGCGCTCGAGCGGAGCGCCTTCTCGCGGCCGTTGAGGTCCTTGCCGGCTGCCAAAGCTGTGGCGTCGAGGAGCGAGACGATCGTGCGGGCGGCCGCTGGAGGCGGCAGCGCGGGCCGGAGCGAACCGTTGAGGCTCTCGAGGAGCTGCTGGAGCTTCAGCACCCGCTCATCCACCACCGGCTCCTCGCCCTCGGCGGGCGGGGCGTTCAGCAGATCGTGGAGGGCCAGGCGCGGCAGCTCCGGCTGGTTGGCCGCGAGGTCCCACAGAGACTCCACGAGCCGCGTGAGGCGCTCTGCGGGCGTGCCCGAGGCCGCGGGAGGCAGCTCCGGAGCCATGGCCTTCGAGAGCACCGCCTGGTAGAGACCTCGCTTGCTGCCGAAGTGGTAGTGGAGGGTCGCGACGTTCACCCCGGCCCGGGAGGCCACCTGGCGCGTCGAGGCTCCGGAGAAGCCCGCCTGAGCGAAGCTCTCCTCCGCGGCGCGCAGGATGTCTTTGCGGGTTTCCCCGGGGTTTCCGTCCTTGGGTCGGCCGACGCTGCGCTTTTCCATCGACTCAACAACGTTTCAGAGCGTCTGGCGGATTCCTTCGTCAACCGTTTCT
>JAEUQS010000795.1 GCA_016789625.1 Acidobacteriota bacterium
CACCATCGCCACGAAGTCCGGCGACGTGGACAAGGCCTTCGACGCGATCGCCGCGAAGAGCGGCGGGGCGCTCAAGGGCGGATTCGACGAGGCCGAGCGCGCGGCCGGCGGGCTGCTGGAGAAATTCCAAAGCATCGTGACTGAAGGCCCCAAGGCCGTCGCCGCGCTGGACGAAGTGAGCCGCGCGGCTGACCGCATGAAGGACTCCGTGGCCGCCGCCGCCGGTACCAGGCAGAAGGCGAACGAGAAGGCTCCAACGGGAGGTGAGATTTGAGCGTAGACGCTCTCATCGGAGCGTTTGGAAGGCTGAGCTCCGCGGCCGATACCGTCGTCTCGAAGCTGGGCGCCGTGTCCGAGGCAGCCTCCGACGCGGGCTCCGGACTCGAAGGAATGGGCAAGAGCAGCGCCGACCTCGTGAAGGAGATGGAAGACCTCGCCGGTAGCGCCGACATCGGGCTCTGGCTGAAGCCCATGCTCGACCAATTCACGGCCGGGAAGATCTCCATCGAAGAGTTCACGCGCTGGCTGGCGACTACCCGGCTGGAGATGGACGCTCTCGCCGCTCGTGGCGCACGTCCCGTGCTCGGAGACTTCGAGCAAGAAATCCAGAGGCTCATGAACTTGCTCGGTGAGCTTTCCGGCGCGAGTCGCGGCGAGAAGAAGGGCCGATGAGCCGGGGCTCTCTCTCTGATCTCGGTGCCGCTCTCGATGGGCTCCGCGTCCAGGTCACGAAGCTGACCGCGGATTGCCGCGGGCTTACCACGGAGGCCGCCCGCGCTATCGCCGCAGCGGAGAGGGCAGCCCGCGAGGGCAAGGCCGCGGGCCGGGCCGCCGAGAAGCGCGACAGCGCGACCTCGAAGATGAAGGGCGCCGCCGAGCGCACGTCGAAGACCGGCACCCAGGGACCGTCCACCGATGGGCTGGAGGATCTTCACCGGCTCGTCGTTTCGCGGAACGCGCGATCGTGAGATGCGCGACGGCGGACCCCTTCCGCTTCGTGACCACGTGGAAGCCGAAGACGCTGGCCGAGGAGGTGTCCGACCTCGCGAGGACCGTCCGACTTGCGGACGCCCCGCTCCGGGATGTCGAGCGGCTCGTGGAACTGCGGCACCGGCTGGCCGCAACCCCCGGCGAGACGACGGCCGAGCGCCGGGCCAGGAGCCGGGCTCTCTACGCGGCATCCCGGGCGCTCGCGAGGTTCATCAAGACCGTCGAGGCGGCACGGCTCGTGGTGGCGGGGAACGCCGTCCGGCCGCGCCGCGTTCCTCCAGGCCCGAGGCCCCGACTCGGAAGAGGACGGGTGCCGTACGGCTCGACGCTCAAGGCCGGGCAGCTCGTGCCGCACGAGGCCGAGCGGAAGGTGATCGAGCGGGTGATCCTCTGGAGATCGGCGCGGCTCGAATCGTTCGCGAAGATCGCGGCCAGGTTGGAGGCCGAAGGCATCCCGAGTCCCGGTGGAGTCGGTGCGTGGAGCGCGAGCGCCGTGCAAAGGATCCTTCTTCGTGAGAGGCCAGAACTGGGGCGCGGGGACCGCCTGAAGATCGCGCGCTGGCTGGCCAGGAGGCGGGACCGGGAGGAATCCGGACGTTCCGGATATGGCCCTCAGCCCGGACGTTCCGGACGCAAACCGGCACCCTCTGCCGTAACGCCTCCCCGCGACGAGGACCCGCCCGGGTGATGTTCACGAGGCTCGCGAGGTGGCTGCGTGGCGCCCGTCTCCGCGGCAGGAGGCTCGGGCGATGGCTGCGGGTG
>JAEUQS010000890.1 GCA_016789625.1 Acidobacteriota bacterium
TGGCGCGAGAACCGCAGCCGCGTCAGCCCCGAGAGATCGGCGACCGCGCGAAGGTCGACCTCGGCGCCCGCAGGGCCTGCAGGCGGGGGCCCGGGAGCGACGCGGGAGTCGGAACGGGAGAAGACGGGGTCCGCGAGGACCGCGACGGTTTCCTCCGGCTTCACGCGCGTGCGTGTCCGGAGCGCCGCGAGCGTCGACGCCGACGGCAGGATGACGATCTCGTGCGTCGAGACGAGCGGCTTTCGAAGCTTCGACCCCTCCGCGCTCAGGAGGAGGGCGCCGAACGGAACGTAGGCCAGCGCGCCGTCCTTCACCACGAGAAGCCTCGTGCCGGCGATCTCCTGGTGGAGGCCGCCGAGGAGCATGTCCGCGAGGCTCGAGGCTGCCGTCTCGAAGGCTGCATCGGCCTTCGCGACGCGGGCTCTCCGGCCGGCCGAAGGTTCGTCCGAAGGGCCCGTGTTGCGCGCGGTGAGCGCTTCGTAAGCCTGCCGGCTGGCTTTCTCGATGGCCTCGCGGCCGGGGAGCGGGAAGCTCCGGAACGACGTCCGCCCGACCAGGAACCCCCAGCTCGACTCGGCGCCGAGGGAATACGAGAGGAGCACGCTCCGGTCGTCGAGCAGCGCCTGCGTCTCCGCCACGTCGACGGGCTGGGCCTGCGAGAGGGCCGCGAACGACGGGCTGGCCTTGCGGATCGCGGTGCGCGTGTTCTCGAGCTCGGTGAGCGCCTCGTTGAGGGCCTTCTCCGCGGCGGCGGTCTCCTCGGCGGAGACCGGCTTCTGGAGCAGCTTTCTGCGGGCCTCGTCGCGGGCGTCGAGCTCGAGACGGGCGGCGCTCTCCCGCGCGAGGAGGGCCGGGTCGGCTCCCTTCCGAAGATCGGCCCGCGCCTCGGCCAGGATCTCGAGCAGGGTCCGGGCGCGCGACGACTCCACCGTGCGAAACGCCTCGCGGTCGTGTCCGGCGTTCGCGTCCTTGCCGTGCATGCGCATGAGGATGTCGGTCCGCAGGTCGTAGAAGCTCTTGACGGTTCCGAAGTACGTCGTCCGGAGATCCTGGCGGGTCACGCGCTGGCGCAGGTCCTCCACGATGGCGATCGCGGCGTCGATGGACTTCCGCGCCTCCTCGAGGTTTCCGGCGTCCCGGCTCGCGCGGGCCGAGCCCGCGAGCGCGCGGGCCTCGTACGTGCGATCCCCGGCCTGCGACGCGAGGGAAGCCGCTTCGCGATAGTCCGCAAGGGCCTCGTCCCGCCGGCCGAGCGCGAGGAGGGCGTCCCCGCGCGTCGAGAGCGCCTCGCCGTGCGCGGCGCGGTTGCCCATCGCCTTCCAGATCGCGATGGCCTTGTCTTCCAGCTCGAGGGCCTTCGCCGCGTCGCCCAGCGCCAGCGTGATGCCCCCGAGGCCGCCGTACGAATAGCCCTCTCCCGTCTTGTCTCCGGCCTCCAGCCGCTTGGCGAGGCCCTTCTCGAAGAACTCGCGGGCCTTCTCGAGCTGGCCCAGCTCGCGGAACACGAGCCCGTGCTGATGGAGGTTGATGCCCTGACCCCTGAGGTCCTTGATCTCCGTCCGGATCGCGAGGGCCTGTCCGAAGTACGAAAGGGCGCGGTCCGTGTCGCCGAGGCGCCGGTACACGTCGCCGATGTTCGAGAGCGTCGAGGCCTCGGCCTTGCGGTTCTTTCGCTCCCGCGAGATCGCGAGGGACTTCTCGTAGTAGCCCAGGGCCTCGAGCATCCGGTCGGTCCGCCAGTGGATGCCGCCGATGTTGTTGAGGAGGCCGCCCTCGGTGTGCCGGTCACCGGCTTCGCGGGCCAGAACGAGCGCCCGGTCGTAGATCTCGAGCGCCTTCTTCGGCTCGCCCGCCTCTCCGTACGCGAGGCCGAGGCCCTGGAGCGTGAAGGCCTCCCCCTTCTTGTCGCCCGCCTTGCGGCGCAGCACGACGCACTCCTCCCACATCTGGATGGCCTTGCGCTTCTCGCCGAGGCTGAACTGCTGGAACGCGAGACCGTCGAGGGCCTTGGCCTCGCGGCCGACGTCCCCCGCCGCCTGCGCGAGCTCCCGCGCCTTCGCGAACGCCTCGCGCGCCTTCTCGAAGCTGCCGGCCTTCCCTTCGTTCTCGAAGGCCTGACCCTTGTCGAGCCATTCCTCGATCGCGGCGGTCTTCGGATCCAGGGCGGGCGTCGGAGCCGGCTTGGGAGGCTCGTCCGCGAACGCGAGGGACGCGGCCAGGGCGAGCGCGAGGGAGAGGCGGGTGGCGGGGAGGGTGCTCATGAGGTTCTCCGTGATGTTCTACGCCGCGGAAGAGGATGCGTCCAGATCCTGCGCCGGATCGAGGCTCGCGAGAAGGCGGCCCATGACCTTGGTGGCGAGGAAGGCCTCGAGGTACACGGGGAGCGCCGCGAGGAACGCGGCGAGAGGGAGCAGGGAGACCCGCTCCCAGCGCACGACGGCGTAGATCAGGGGGCCGGCCAGGAGGGTGGACGGAACGAGGGCCACGCCGATTGCGAGGAACGTCCCGATCGCGGCGAGAAGGCGGATGCCCGTCGTCTCGACGCCGTAGACGCGCCGCTGTGGGCCCGGGGGGAACCACGCCGGGAAGGCCAGCGTGGCCGCGTTCTGGATCACGAGGACCGCGAGGATCAGGGAGGGCAGGAACAGCGCGGCCGAGAGGCTCGCGGAGAGGAACCCGCCGAACGTGGCGAGCACCTTGCCCGAGTCGGACGGGGCCGCGAGAAGCGTCCCCGCGCGGAGGCAGACCGCGAGGAAGAGCCCGCTCACGAGGACGAGCGTCGAGAGGAGCCAGGGCGCCGCGAGCTCGGCGCGCACGACGCGCTCGGGCGGGAGCGGCCAGGTGCGGATCACGTCGGCGTTCCCGAGATCCGAGCGCAGATCGTTGCGCGTCGCGAACGCCGTCGCGTACGAGACCGCCATGGCGATCACCGCGAGACCCGACGCGAGCGCCAGGGAGACCGAGTCCTCGAGCGCCAAGCGTCCCGCGAGGCCGGCACCCGCGAGGCCGGCCACGACTCCGAGGGCGAGCGTTCCGAGGCCGAAGGTCGACAGCCGCATACGGCTCCACATGATGAGGTTCTTCCAGACGATCGCGAGGTCCGGGCGGCCCCCGGGCGCGAGCGCGCACGGCTCGAGGCGCCTCCGGGAGGGCGGCGCGATCCGCGTGACCCCGCCGTCCGTCAGGAACCGCTCCCGCCGCTCGGTTCGCGCGCGGGCGCCCTCGAGCGTGGCTTCCTCGAAGCGGTCGCTCGCGGCCATGGCCCAGAGGTACAGGAGGCCGAGGACGAGGAGCGCGAAGGGTAGCGTCTTCAGCAGGCCCGCGAGGCTCGTGGCGGAGCAGGCCTCGACCAGCGCGCGCGCGGGCCACAGGACGACGCTCTCCAGGATCCCGAGCGGCTGTTCCCCTCCCGCGGGCCGCACCGCCGCGGGGAGCCCGTCCAGACCCGACATCACGAGGACGGCCAGGACCGCGAAGGCCAGGAGGCCCAGCCCGACGCGCATGCCGAGGCCGAAGCGCGCCGACCGCTCGTCCCAGGAGGCCTTCGTGAATCCCAGAGCCAACGAGTGGAGCGAGAGCGCCGAGAGGAGGAGCCAGCTCGAGAGAACGGTGCTCAGCGCGTTGCCCCGCGACGCGCCGAACACGGCGCCGATCACGAGGGCCGAGAAGAGCACGCCGAGCTGTGGCCTGAGGAGCGCGAAGTGCTTGACCGAGCGCTTCGGGAGCGGGGCCGG
>JAEUQS010000877.1 GCA_016789625.1 Acidobacteriota bacterium
CTTCTGGCCGTTGTCGCAGATGACGCCGAGGCCCGCGAGTCCGCCGCCCGGATCGGTGGTGAACATGTGGCCCACGTCGAAGTTGGCCGAGCCGATACCGGCGGGAGGCGCGGCGCTCAGCGTGCTGTGGTTCACGTTGAGCTGGGCGCCCGAGACGGTGTTCGTGTACGGGTCCGTAGCCGGATTCGTGAAGATCACGTTCGTCTCGCTGGCCACGAGCTGGAGGCGAACGGCGAGGTCGATCTCGTAGACGCCGGTGATGCGGTTGATCGAGGTGACGATGCCGGCGAGCGCGCCGGGGACGGTGCCACCGTAGAACGCCGTGTACTCACCCGTGGCGCCGACCGCGGTGCGGAAGGTGCGCAGCTGGGTGCCGACGGCCACGGCCGGAACCGCGGGGGCCTGGCTGGGTCGCGTGACCTGCGCGAGGCCGGGCCGGGCGGGTGCGGGCTCGTCGAAGAGGCAGCTCTGTCGCGGAGCCGTGCGGGTGTAGTCCTTCGTGTAGTAGACGAGGAGGTTCTGCGTGTCGCCGTGCCGGTACGGATCGATCCACACGCGGCCGCCGGGGCCCAGGATCTGCGCGTGGAAGCCCCAGGGCGTGACGTCGAACCGCACGGAGGCGGCCGGGTCGTCGAGGCCGCGGGCCGAGTAGGTGCGGATCTCGGGGAAGCGCTCCTGGAGCGGCTCTTCCATGATCGAGGACTCCATCGCTGCAAAGCGCTGGAAGGAGCCGTCGGGCATGGGCAGCTCGAGGACCAGCGGGTTCGAGCGGGCGGCGCTGGTGCCTTCCTTGGGGGCCGCGGCCAGAATCGTCTTCAGGGCCGCGAGGTCCACCATGGCGGTGGAATAGGCCCTCGGAAACAGATATCGGGTTCCGGGGCGGGCGGGGAGCTTCTCTTCCTTCTCGAACCGGAACACGCCGTCGGTGGAGGCGGTCCCGGCCCATGCCGGCGCCGCGGCCAGCAGGGAGAGGCAGAGGGCGATCAGGTGCGTAGCCCGGAACGGGCGGAGCCTGACCAGCAGGCGCGAGGGTCGGATTCGGGTCACGGGGGCCTCCTCAGGGTTTTCGGGTGATGCGCCGCCTCGAGGAGACGCCGCGTGGAAAAAGTGTGACTTTCACGCTAGCAAATTCCCCGCGGGGCGGCGAGCCCAAATCAGGGTCCCGGGGCCGGTCCGCCGAGAAATACGTAGAGATTGAGAAAAAATGTATCGGCCGCGGTGGTCGCGCCGTTGCCGTTCGCGTCTCCGTTGCAGAGCGTCGCGGGCTGGGTTCCCCCCAGGAAGACGGCCAGGTTGAGGAAGAACGTGTCGGCCCCGGTGATCGCGCCGTTGTTGTTCGCGTCCCCGCGGACGGCGTACGTGAAGGCCGAGGGGAGAACGACCGTTCCGTTGTCGGGGTTCGTCACCTGGACGGCGCCGAGCACCACCGGGGCCGCGGCTCGGGAGCCCGCGGTCACCGTGAGGGACGTGGCCGTCTGCGCCGTCACGGTCGCGGGCGTGCCGGCGAGAGTCACCGTGGCCCCGGCCTGGAAGTTCGTTCCGGTGAGGACGACGCTGCGGCCCCCCGACACGCTCGCGCAGGGCGGAACCACCGTAGCCACCGTGGGCGCGGGCCCCTGACAGGTCGAGACGGAGAGCCCGAAGCCGGTCGAGGCGTTCGAGACGCAGCCCGAGAGCGTGCCCGTCACCGTGTAGGTCCCGGCGTCGCCGGCCGCCGCCGAGGCTTTTCCGTAAGTTGCCGCGTTGGCTCCCGCGATGGGATTGCCGTTGCGCAGCCACTGGTAGGAGGAGTATCCGGGTGTGGCCGAGAGCGAGAACGGAGCGCCGATGCACGCGGAGCTCGAGCCCGAGATCACGGGGGCCGAAGGCCGCGGCGTGACGCTGACGGTCACCTGCGGACCGTTGGTCGACGCGCAGCCGTTCGCTCCGGTCACCGTGAGCGTGTACGTCGACGTCGTCGTGGGGGAGGCCTGCGGGTTGCAGATCGAGGCGTTCGAGAGGCCCGCGGCCGGGCTCCACGAGCAGGCGGTGCCCCCGCTGCCCTGAAGAAGCGTCGAGGTCCCGGCGCAGATCGTGGCGCTGCCGGTCGCGACGGCCGTGGGGCGGGTGTTCACCCCCACCGTCACCTGCGACGAGTTGGTGGACGCGCAGCCGTTCGCGTCGGTGACGGTGAGGGAGTAGACCTGCGTCGACGCGGGGGAGGCCATGGGCGTGCAGGAGAGGGCATTCGAAAGCCCCGTCGACGGGCTCCAGGAGCAGTTCGTCGCGCCGTTCCCCTGGAGCGCGATGCTGCCGCCCGTGCAGATGGTGCCTCCGCCGGTCGCCGAGGCGATCGGGCGGTTCGCGACGGTGACCGTCTTGCCGCCAGTGGCCACGCAGCCGTTCTTCGTCACGGTGAGGCCCAGGATCACGGGAGACGTCCCCCCCGTGGAGTACGTGACCGTCTGCGAGGTGGCGCCCGCCGTGATGGTGCCGTTGGTGATGGACCAGGCGTAGGTCGCTCCGGTCTCGGTCGCGGTCGCCGTGTTGCCGGTGCTGTTCGTGCACACGGTCGCGGCGCCGGTCGTTGCTCCGCTCGGGGCCGGGCAGGGCACGATCGAGAGGGGCGTGCCGATCGACGTGGCGCTCTGGCCGTCCGGGTTCGTGATCGTGATGTTCCGCGCTCCCGTGGCGGCCGCGGCCGCCACGGTGACGTTCAGGGTGAGGTGCGTGGCATCGGTGACGGTCACGGAGTTCACCGTGACGCCGCTGCCGCTCACGCTGGCGGCGATGCGGTTCGGGAAGCCGGCGCCGGGATCGAAGTACGCGTTCGCGCCGCTCGCGGTGCCGGTGACCACCACGTTGACGTTGGTCGCGCCCTGCTGCAGGGTCGAAGGCGACGCGGAAGACGGCGTCGCGGGGGGCGGCGCGAGGAGCTGGATCACCCGCACGGCGTAGCCGTTCGCGGTGTGGACGTACTGCTGGAAGGTCCACATCGTCATGTCGTCGGCGGGATCCACGGACGTCTGCGTGTAGTCGCCCCAGCGCTGCGACGGCGTGTCGGCGTCGCAGACCTGCACGTTGTAGTTCGCGGCTCCGGCCTGCGCCACGGTGGGCGCCTGGATCGTCCCGGTCGTGTCGCTCGCAAAGCGCCCGGCCACCGCGGCTCCGGCCTGGATGTTCGCCCCGGCGACGCTCGCACCCAGAGCCATGTGGCCCTGTCCCGAGCGCGCGGCCGACGGAATGAAGTAGCTCCGCGGCTGGGTGGCCGCGGAATCGAAGAGCGTGCCGGACTGCAGCAGCGTGGGCGTCGTGTCCAGGTTGCCGAGCTGATACCAGCGGGACCCGTTGCGGTTGCCCGAGCCGGAGGCCACGCCGCTCGAGCTGACCTGGATGTTGTGCGCCGTCGTCATCACGCCGCGTGACGATTTCGCGACGAACAGCCGGTCGTCCAGGGCGTCGAGGGGACAGGTCGACGCGGGGTGCGGAACCGGAATCGGGCTCGTGGTGGTGGGCACCGTGATGTTGATGTTTCCCGAGATCGAGGGCGTCGCGCCGGGGTTCGTGATCTTTCGCAGAACGAGGAGCCCGAAGCTCGCGTTGTCGACCCCGAT
>JAEUQS010000020.1 GCA_016789625.1 Acidobacteriota bacterium
GGGCGCGACGGAGGGCTCTCTCTGCGCGTCGGCCGTGCGCGGCGCGACCACGACGACATCGCACCTCGCGCTGCATCCCGATCGCATCGAGTGGTGGGATCGCGGGTTCGACGCGGCGGGGCGAAAGGTCTGGGGGCCGTCCGCCGGCCCCGCGATCTACGTGAAGCGTTCCGACTCGCCGCCCGCAATACGGGCAGAGGCCCCGGCGCCGTCGCCCACCGCTCCGCCCTCGGCGCTGCCCTCGGCGCCGCCCGAGGCTCCGGTCCTGGCTGGCGCACCGGCCCGGCCCGAGCCGACGGAGGCCGGCTCCCTGCGGATCTTCGGCATGGGCCTCGAGAAGACGTTCGCGGCCGCGGAGCTCGAGACCCGGGCGAAGAGCGGCGCCGTGAACGTGCTCGGGCTCCTGAAGGAGCTGGGGCTGAAGACCGAGTCGATGTCCGATCGCCGCCTTCTCGCGAACGCCATCCTCGTGGCTCGCGCGTCCGACGGCTATGAGGCGACGTTCTCTCTGGACGAGCTCTTCGAGGAGGGGCGCGTCGCGCTCAAGCTCGCGAAGGGCCGGGCGCCGTCCATCGAAATGGCCGCGAGCCGGATCCGCTCGGTGCGAGACGTGCGCTCGCTGGAGCTGAGGCTCCTCTCGACGAATCCCCCGGAGACGAAACCCTAGGTCGAACTCACTCCCAGGACCTCGAGCGCGACATCGTGCGTGAAGACGACGTTCAGCACCTTGTCGAGCCGCGCGACGCCGAGGATCCGTGCGACCGGGCCGGCGCCGGGAATGACGGCGACGCCGCGTTTCTCGTCGCGCAGGCGCTTGGCCAGGCGGACGAGGATCGCGACGCCGAGGCTCTCGAGAAACGAGACCTCCGAAAGGTCGACGAGCACGGGCGCCGGGTTCGAGGTGACCTTCTCGAAGGCCTCGGTGATTTGCCGAACCCCCTCGGCGTCCATCCGGCCCACGAACTTCACGCTCACGAGCTGCGGGGTGACCTTGGAGGTCATGGTGAGATCGTTCATAGCGAACCCATCCTACTCGCCTCTCGAATCAGCCCGGGACGACCGCCTCGGTACCCACGCGCCTCGGCCCGCGCCGTCTGCGCCGCGGCCGTCCGCCCCGCGCGTCCACGACGGGCACGGGCGGGATCGGGGGAAGGAGATCCGACCCGGCCACGTCGTGCGCCGAGGGGACGAGCGCCTCCGGAAACGGCGCTCCGTACTCTTCGTCTTCGCCCTTGCGCAGGCGATGGCCCGTGCGCGCCACGACCTCGACCCACTCTTCGGCGGGCGCCGCATAGCGGCCCGAGGCCGCGGCGTACAGCGAGAGCAGCGACACGGCAATGGGGAAGTAGCTCTTGCCCACGAGCTTGCGCGCGGCCGGGTCGCGAGGCCGGACCTCGGCGAGGCGCCCCATGGTGTAGAGCCCCTGCTTCAGGAGATGCACGGCGTGGTTCGGGAGCGTGAGGCGGGCGGCCAGCGGGTTCACGACATCCTCGAGCACGAGGAGCAGCCGGCTCGCGTCGACGCGCTTGCCCTCTCCCGAGCGGCGGCGGATCGCCGCGAAGAGGAGGGGCAGCATCACCACCCCGAGGAGCGCGGCATCGGGGAACTTCTCGCCCGCGAGCACGCGGCGGTCGCTCTCGGCCAGGAGCCGCCAGAAGAGTGGCGCGAACGCCGCCTTGCCCGTGTGCGCGTGGATCTCCTCGTCGAGCTCCGGCAGGAGCACCTCGAGGAGGCCGGCCTCGTGCCAGATGCGGTACGTCTCGCTGCCCCAGCCGCGGCGCAGGGGATCGAGGAGCTCTTCGGTGACGCGCGGGGCGGCGCTCTTGCGGAGCTCCATGCGGTTCTCGCGGAGCGCGTCCCTGAGATCGCCGTCCATCTCGAAGTTGAGGCGCGCCGCGAACTCGCAGGCCCGCATCATGCGCACGGGGTCCTCGCGGAAGCGCACGTCCGGATCGCCGATCGTCCGCACGACGCGGCGCTCGAGGTCGGTCACGCCGCCCACGTAGTCGATCACGGCGAACGAGGCGATGTCGTAGAAGAGGCCGTTGATGGTGAAGTCGCGCCGCTCGGCGTCTTCCTCGGGCGTTCCGAAGACGTTGTCCGAACGGATGAGGATGTCCTCGTCACCTGCGGGAGCCGAAGCGCCGCCGGCCTCGGATTCGGCGGTGGGGCGCTTCCTGAACGTGGAGACCTCGACCACCTTGCCGTCGTCGAAGACGACGTGCACGAGCCGGAAGCGGCGGCCGATGACCCGGCTGTTCCGGAACAGGCGCCGCACCTCCTGAGGCTTGGCGTCGGTGCCGATGTCGAAGTCCTTGGGCGTGCGGCCGGTCATGAGGTCGCGCACCGAGCCACCCACGAGGAAGGCCTTGAAGCCCGACCGGTGCAGCCGGTAGAGCACGCGCAGGGCGTCGGGATCGATGTAGCCGCGCGAGATGGGGTGTTCCGCGCGAGGGATGATGCGGGGGAGCGTCATCCCCGGGGTGGGTTCCGGAAAGTCATCGCGAAGGGATTGTAGCCGTCTGGTGGATACACTGCCGGCGATGGGGAGCGAGCGGCGCCTTTCGGGGGAGGATTCCGGTCCTCCCTTCGCCGTCGCCGCTCTCGTGCTGGGGGGCCTCGCGGCAACCCGCTTCCTGGCCCTCTCGGCCGAGCCGGGCGAGATCGACGAGGCCGTGTTCGCTGGCGCCGTCACTCATTTCGACCTCTTCGATCTCTCGCCGCAGGCTCCCGGGTTCCCGGTGTGGATCCTCCTCGGCCGCGCGCTCCGGCCTCTCTGCGTGGGGCCCTACGAGAGCCTCGTGATCGCGTCGACCCTGCTCGCGACGCTCCTCTTTCCCGCGCTCTACGTGTGGGGACGCCGCCTCGTGGGCGGCTGGGAAGCGCTCGCCGGATGTCTGCTTTCGGGCTTCCTGCCGGTCGTCTGGGTGAACGGCGGACGGGCGTTCACCGATACCCCGGCCACGGGCTTTTTCCTCCTCTCCCTCGCGCTCCTCGCGACCTCCACCTCCCCTCGGGGCGCAGCGGTCGCCGGACTCCTCGCGGCCGCGGGAGCCGGCGTGCGCCCGCATCTCGTGCTGATGTTCGGACCTCTGTTCCTCCTGGAGACGATCGTCCTTGTGAGGAAGGGGCACAGGGCGGAGGCCCTCGCGTTCGTCCTCGCGGGTCTCCTGGGCACGGGTGCCTGGACCGCCTGGCTCCTCGCGCAGGCAGGGGGGATCGCCGGGCTCTTCTCGTCGGTCGGGGAGCGGGCCGCGTTCCGCTCGCAGGCCTTCGCGACGGGGACGTTCGGCACGCTCGAGGACTCGTTCCTCGTGCGCGACGCGCTCTCGCTGCGGCGCGCGCTGTGCGCGGGCGCCGCGCTCCTCGCGGGCGCCGTCGCGCTCGGCCTCTCGAAGGAGCGCCGGACGGGGCTCCTGCGGCTCGCGCTCGTGCTCCTGCCCGGGTTCCTCTCGCTCTGGTTCCTCCACAGCCGCGCGATGAGCCGCTACTCCGTGCCCCTCGTGGCCGTGGCCGCGCTGCTCGCGGGGGCCGGGCTCGTCGCCGCTCTCCGCCGGCCCGTGCTCGCGTTCGGGGCGTCGATCGCGATCGCGCTGGTCTTCGCGAAGGAGACGCTGCCCGTCGTGAGGGCTCAGAGCCGCGAGGCCTCACCACCCATCGCGGCGATCCGCGCGCTCGAGCGGGACCTCCACCCCGGGCGACACACCATCGTGGCCGACGAGATCTTCCACGCGTTTCTGCGCCTCGAGCGCTGGGAGGGGCGGCTGGGCGCGTGGGCCCTCCAGGAGCGCGAGCTCGCGACGACGCGGCCCACGCGCAACAAGCGGCTCCTCCGCATCGCCGACCTCACGGCCCAGCCCGCTGCCGATGGGGCTCAGCCGTCGTGGCGGGTCTGGTCCGTCTCGGGGCGTGTCGTCGAGCGCCTCGGCAACGCCCGGCTCCTCAGGGTCGGCATCGCCGACCCCGCGCCGCCGCTCTTCGGCCCCGGCTTCGGAGTGAAGGAAGTGATCCCCGGAAAGCCGGCGTTCCGCTGGTCCGGCCCGTCGGCCGAGCTCCTCGTCCCGGGGCTCGAGGGGCCGCCCGCAGCCTTCCTCGCGGGCGAGCGGACGGGCCCGGCCACGCGCCTCCTCGTGAAGGACCTCGTCCGCGGGCAGACGCTCGTCGAGCGGGTCGTGGAGCCGGGAGCCTTCGAACTCGCGATCCTGCCGGCCCAGACCCAAGGTCCGCTCCCCGACGTGAGCCGCTACGCGATCTCGTGCGACACGCCGCTGCCGTTGCCGCCCTTCCCCGGTGGTCTCCGCCCCGAGCGGGGCTGCTTCGTATTCCGCGAGGCCACGCTCTCGCTTCCCGCGGGAGCGCTCTGGGAGCGGCAGGGCCGGAGGCGCGTCGCCGACCTCGGCGGGAGAGAGGACCGGCGGGTCTCACCGGCCGGGTTCCATGCGCGGGAGGAGGCCGGCACCTCGGGAACGAGCCTCCGCTGGACGAGCGGGGACGCAGCCGTCACGTTCGTGCCCGAGACCGGGTTCGTTCCCGCGGTCCTCGCGCTCCGGGCGCGGGCGCCGTTCGACGCGGGCGTGAGCGTGCTCGTTTCCATCGCGGAGAAGGCCGCGGGCCATCTCGAGATTCCGCCGGGCGCGTTCAACGAGGTCCGCCTCGGGATTCCGCCCGACGTCGCCGCGGCGTTTCTCGCGGCCGATCCCGTGATGATCCGGCTGCGCATGGCCACGACGACGCCAAAGGAGAAGGGACAGGGCGAAGACCCCCGTCCGCTCGGGATCGCCGTCGACCGCGTGATCCTCGAGGCCGCGGCGGCGGCTCAGGACCCTTCGCGGTAGAGGTCCCGGGCCATCGAGAAGGCGACCCAGCCGATCAGCGCGAGCCCCACGCCGCCCGCGACGCGATCGGCCGCCGGACGTTCGCGGAAGAGGGAGGCCGCTCCGAAGGTCAGGAGCGCCAGCATCCAGATGAGGAGCGTGATGCGCACGCTCCGTCCGAGCGCCTTGCGGACGGCCGGGTAGAGGATCGCGAAGAGGCCCCCCAGCGCGAGGAGCGCGACGAGGAGGGGCCGCTTCACGGTTCAGCGGGAGGCGGCGCGCTGCTTCTCGAGCACCGAGTGGTGCCGGCTGTAGAAGAAGTAGATGAAGAGGCCGAGCGCCAGCCAGATGCCGAGGCGAGCCCAGTTGTGCCAGCCCAGGGAGACCATGAGGCCGAAGTTGGTCAGCACTCCGAGCGGCCCCACGACCCAGAGCAGGGGGGTCTTGAACGAGCGGGGCACGTCGGGGCGCGTCTTCCGCATGATCATGACCGCCGCGCAGACGACGACGAACGCGAACAGCGTTCCGATGTTGACCATCTCGCCCAGGATCTGGAGAGGGAAGAGCGACCCCACGAGGGCGACGAAGAGGCCCGTGAGGATCGTGGACTTCCAGGGCGTGCGGAATTTCTCGTGGACCGCGGAGAAGAAGCTCTGCGGAACCATGCCGTCGCGGGCCATCGCCATGAGGACTCGGGGCTGGGACAGCATCATCACGAGAAGGACGGACGTGATGCCCGCGAGCGCGCCCGCCGAGATGAGGGCGACCGCGATGTTCAGACCGAACACCTCGAAGGCCGCCGCCACCGGCGCGTTGATGTCGATCCTGTCGTAGGGGACCATGCCCGTGAGCACGGCCGCCACGGCGATGTAGAGCACGGTGCACAGGAAGAGCGAGGTGAGGATCGCGATCGGGACGTCCCGCTTGGGGTTCTTCGCCTCCTCGGCGTGCGTCGAGATGGAGTCGAAGCCGATGTACGCGAAGAAGATGGTCGCCGCGCCGGCCGCGACGCCCGTCCATCCGAACGGCATGAAGGGCTTCCAGTTCGCGGGGTTCACGTGCGGGATGCCCGCGAAGATCACGAACAGCACGACGGAGAGCTTCACGAACACCATCGTCGCGTTGAACCCTGCCGATTCGCGGATACCGACCACGAGCACGATCGTCACGAGCAGGGCGATGAGGAAGGCCGGGACGTTGATGATGCCCCGCACCCCGTCGGCATTCACGGTGAACGGGTCCGACACCCACTGGAACGGCAGGTCCACGCCGAACAGGTGGAGGATCTTCAGGAAGTACTTCGACCAGCCGTTCGCCACGGTGGCCGAGCCCATCGCGTACTCGAGGATGAGGTCCCACCCGATGATCCAGGCGAAGAGCTCGCCGAGCGTCGCGTAAGCGTAGGTGTACGCCGAGCCCGCGACCGGGATCATGGAAGCGAACTCCGCGTAGCAGAGCCCCGCGAACGCGCAGGCCAGGCCGGCGAGGACGAAAGACAGCGTGAGGGCGGGCCCCGCCTTGTCGTGCGCGGCGATGCCCGTGAGCACGAAGATGCCCGTGCCGATGATGGCGCCCACGCCGAGACCCGTGAGGGAGACGGGGCCGAGCACCCGGCGGAGCCGGTTGTCGCCCTTCATCTCCTCCATGAGCATCTCGACCGACTTCGTCGCGAAAAGAGGATTGGACATCGGCGAAGAATACCCGTTGCCGCTTCCCCGTATGGAGGGAAATTCGGTCAGAATCCCGCTTTCTCAGATCCATCCGCGAGGAGGCTTCGTGACCGAGAAGCAGCAGTGGGCGAGCCGCGTGGGCCTCGTCCTCGCCATGGCAGGCAACGCCGTCGGCCTGGGCAATTTCCTGAGGTTCCCCGCGCAGGCCGCCCAGAACGGCGGCGGCGCGTTCCTCATCCCCTACCTGATCTCGTTCTTCCTCATGGGCATTCCGCTGCTGTGGGTGGAATGGGCCATCGGGCGGCACGGCGGTCAGTTCGGCCACCACTCCTCGCCCGGGATGTTCGACGTGATGGGCAAGAAGAAGTGGCTCAAGTACGTGGGGGTCTTCGGGCTCTTCACGAACCTCACGGTCGCCGCCTACTACTGCTACATCGAGTCGTGGACCCTCGCGTATACGTTCCACTCGATCATCGGGACGTTCAAGTCCACCAAGCCCACCGAGTTCTTTCCCAACTACCTCGGCCAGACCGCCGACTCCCTCTTCGCGCTGCCCGGCGAGGCGACGTTCTGGTTCGTGCTCACGCTGTTCCTGAACGTGTGGATCCTCTCGCGGGGCCTTTCCAAGGGAATCGAGCTGGCCGCCAAGATCGGCATGCCGCTCCTCATCGTGTTCGGCGCCGTCCTCGCGGTGCGCGGCCTGATGATCTCGCCCACGGACCCGGGTGTGGTCCAGAGCCCGCTCGAAGGCCTCAACTTCGTGTGGAACCCCGACTATTCGGGCCTCACCAATCCCAGCGTGTGGCTGGCCGCCGCGGGGCAGATCTTCTTCACGCTCTCGGTCGGCATGGGCTCGATCCACTGCTACGCCGCCTATGTGGGGAGAAAGAACGACATCGCGCTCAACGCCTCGAGCGCCGGCTGGATGAACGAGTTCGTCGAGGTCATCCTGGGCGGCACCATCCTGATCCCCATCGCCACGGCCTATCTGGGCCTCGCGGCCGTGCAGACCGCGACCAAGGGGGGAAGCGGCTTCGGGCTCGGGTTCCTCACGCTTCCCACGCTGTTCAACAACTGGGGCTGGTTCGCTCCCCTCGCCGGAGCCATGTGGTTCGGCCTGCTCTTCTTCGCCGGCATCACCTCGTCGCTGGCGATGGGTCAGCCGATCATGGCGTTCCTGCAGGACGAGTTCAAAATGAAGCAGAAGGGCTCGGCGCTCACGTTCGGGGCCGCGACTTTCGTCCTCGGCTTCTTCTGCGTCTGGCTCTATCCGGGAGGTTCGTTCGACGAGTTCGACTTCTGGACGGGCACGTTCTCGCTCGTCGTCTTCGCGCTCCTCGAGGTCTTCATCTTCGCGTACATCTTCGGTATGGATAAGGGCTGGGAGGAGATCACGCGGGGCGCGGACATGAAGGTTCCGGAGTTCTTCCGGTTCATCATCAAGTACGTGACCCCGGTCTTCATCCTCGTCGTCTTCCTGGGGGCGCTCGTGCAGCCGGCCAATGGCTGGGCCGACGCGTTCCGCTCGCTCACGTCCGGAGGGGGCTGGCCCTTCTCCGCCTCGAGCGTCATCGGCAAGATCCTCCACGTGGGTGAGACCACGGCCTGGTTCGACGCGAACGGCAAGGGCACGGCGACGCTCGTGAAGGACGTCACCCGGATGCTTCTCTGTACCGTGTTCGCGGCGGTGTCGGTCCTCGTCTACAAGGCCTGGAAGAACAAGGAGAAGCACGCATGACCTCGACGGCCTGGATCTTCATGCTCTCGGTGTGGGCGATCATCATCTTCTTCACCGGCAAGTTCTTCCTCAAGGTCCTCACGACCCCGCACCTGCCCGAAAGCCACGAGCACGGTGACCCCGTGGTTCCCTTCAAGGACGCCTAGCGTTGACGTCCGAAGCCGGTGCTGCCACGGAGAGGAGCCGGCGCCACCCGCTCCTCTCCTCGACGGCGATCATTCTCTATTCGCTCGTCCTGGGCGTTCTGGCGGGGCACCTCTTCCCGATGGAGCAGGCGCCCCTCGCTCACGACATCTTCAAGTTCATGTCCAAGGCGTTCATCAACCTCATCAAGATGCTCGTGGTACCCCTGATCCTGGCCACGATCGTCCTCGGCATCGGCAAGACGGGTGACATCCGGACGGTCGGGCGGATGGGCGTGAAGGCCCTCATCTACTTCGAGATCGCCACGACGATCGCGCTCGTCATCGGGCTCGCGTTCGCGAACATCGTGCGCCCGGGCGACGGCCTGAAGCTCCCGAACATGGGCGAGGTCCTCGCGAAGCCCAAGACGTTCATGGAGACGCTCCTCCATCTCTTCCCGTCGAACGTCGTGGACGCGATGGCGCGGCAGGACATCCTCCAGATCGTCGTCTTCGCGACGCTCCTCGGCATGGCGGCCGCCCACGTGGGCTCGAAGGCCGACGCCTTCGTGAACTTCTTCGACAGCACGGTGACCGTTCTCTTCAAGCTGACCGACTACGTGATGATGCTGACCCCCGTGGGGGTCTTCGGAGCGATCGCGGCCGCGGTTTCGCACCATGGCATCACGGTCCTCGGAAACTACGCGCGGCTCGTGGGCTCGCTGTACGCCGCGCTCATCGTGTTCGCCCTTCTCGTTCTGTTTCCGGCGCTCATGATCTGCCGCGTCAGCGTCGTGGGCTTCTTCCGGAAGATCCGGGAGCCCTTCGTCATCGCGTTCACCACCGCGTCGTCGGAAGCGGCCCTCCCGAGGGCGCTCGAGCGGATCGTGGAGTTCGGCGTGCCCAAGAGCGTCGCGGGCTTCGTGCTCCCGGCCGGGTACAGCTTCAACCTCGACGGCTCGACGCTCTACATCGCGCTCGCCTCGCTCACGATCGCCCAGGCGGCCGGGCGCGAGCTCACCATCGCCGAGCAGGTCATCATGATGCTGACGTTCATGGTGACGTCGAAGGGCGTCGCCGCCGTGCCGCGAGCCTCGCTCGTCATCATCGCCGCGGGCTGCGCCGCCTTCGGGCTCCCGGGCGAGGCCGGAGTCGCGATGATCCTGGCCGTCGACGAGCTCATGGACATGGCCCGCACGTCGATCAACCTCACGGGGAACTGCGTCGCGGCGGTGGTGGTCGCGAAGTGGGAAGGGGTCCTCGGGCCCGAAGCCCAGGAAAGTGGAGCTCCGCGGGAATAAGTTCCGGGGGCCCTGCGTTTGAAGGGCGCCTGCCCGTGAGGGCCGGAATAGTCGGGGAGTAGGCCAGAGGAAGCTCGTTTCCTCGCGGAGAGTCCGTCAGTACGGTCGCCCGGCAGGGCGGCCCGGGCTCTT
>JAEUQS010000021.1 GCA_016789625.1 Acidobacteriota bacterium
GACACGAGGATCGGGTAGAGGGCCGAGGGAAAGTCCCACGCATGGCCCATGAACCGGAGCGAACCGTCGGTGTGGAAGGAGCGGGCCATGTGCCAGTAGGTCAGCTCGTCGCCATAGATGCGGGGCTGCCGGATGAGGAGCCCCGCGATGGCCCTGAGGATCGCGGATCCGGCGAAGAGCGCGAGGAGGATCTTCCAGGGTCCCTTCATTCAGCCCTTCCTCGAGAGACCGAGGAGCGAGAGGAGGAACGAGGCGAAGAGGCCCTGCGCGCCGAGAGAGAGGAACAGGACGCCGGGGATCATGAGCCGCATCGTCTCGGTCACCGGGAGGTCCTGGAAACCGCCGGCACGCCAGCGGAGCAGCACGGCGAGCACGAAGCCGAGACCCGTGAGCACGGCGACGAGGCTCCCGAGAAGCCCCGTCTCCAGGGAGATCACACGGTACAGCCGGGTCAGCTTCGGGTCTTCGGGCAGGAGCCCCTCGGTGATCGCGAACGTCTTGGCGAAGATCGCGAAAAGAAGGGCCTGCACGCCGACGAGCACGAGCCCCGCGCCGCCGAGCATCGTGTGGATGTCGAAGCGCACTCCCAGGACGACCTGCGGCCGGAAGAAGACCCAGGCCATGAGCGCCGCGCCGAGGAGCGCGAGAAGGAGGCCCGGCAGCAGGAAGAGCCAGCGCGGCGAATAGAGGAGCAGGAAGCGCAGGTGCCGCCAGCCGTCGCGCCAGGTCCTGAGGTGCGGCGGCCGGGAGCGCCCGTCCTTGCGGAGCGTCACGGGGATCTCCGACATCGAGAGCCCGAAGAGCGCGGCCTTCACGACCATCTCGCTCGCGAACTCCATTCCCGTGGTGCGCAGGCCCATGCGGGGCACCGCGTCGCGCCGGAAGCCGCGCAGCCCGCAGTGGAAGTCCGACACGGGAATGCGGAAGAAGAGGCGCCCGAGGCCGGTGAGCACGGGGTTGCCGAGATAGCGGTGGAGGACGGGCATCGCGCCCTTCTCGATGCGGCCCCGGAACCGCGAGCCCATCACCAGGTCGTGCCCCTTCTCGAGCTCGGCGACGAAGGCCGGCACGGCCGAGAAGTCGTAGCTGAGATCGGCGTCGCCCATCACGACGTAGGTCCCGCGGGCCGCGGCGATTCCGCCCATGAGCGCGGCGCCGTAGCCCCGCTCGGAGACGGGCACCACGCGGGCGCCGGCCGCGGCGGCCAGCTCCCGGGAGCCGTCTGTCGAGCCGTTGTCGGCCACGAGGACCTCGCCGTCGAGCCCGGCGAGACCCGCCAGCGCCTCGCGCACGCAGGCCGCGACCGTCTCGGCCTCGTCGAGACAGGGCATCACCACGGAGACGAGCGGGGCATCGGAAGCGGCCACGACCGATTGTCACCGAATCGGCGGCGCGCGCGTACCATCCCGGGTTCGTGACGATCGAGCGACCTTCGAAACGGGCCGCGAGCCTGCTCTTCCTCGCGCTCCTCGTTGCCTATCTGGCGAATCTCCGGAGCATCGGGTCGGGCGACACGATTCCGGCGACGCTCGTCCCCTTGTCGCTCCTCTCCCACGGCGACGTCGTGCTGGACCAGTACGACTTCGGCCCGAAGGACGGTCCCCTCCCGTACTACGTGAAGCGCACGGCGAACGGGAAGAACGTCACGTCGCTCTACCCCGTCCTCACGCCGCTCCTCGCGACGCCGTTCTATCTTCCGGCGAAGGCCCTCGTGCCCGAGGCCGCGCAGGGAGCCCCGTCGCGCGCCGTGGAGCTCCTCGCGCCGTTCGGCAAGCTCGCGGCGGCGGTCTTCGCGGCGCTCTCGGCGGTGCTCCTCCTCTTCGCGCTCGGGGCGTTTCTCTCTCCGGGAAGGAGCCTCTTCCTCGCGTTCGCGTACGGCCTCGGCACGAGCACGTTCTCGGTGAGCAGCCAGGCCCTCTGGTCGCACGCCGTGTCACAGCTCCTCCTCGCTGGCCTCCTCCTCATCGGAACGAAGACGCTCACCCCCTCCCGGCTCGCGGCCGCGGGCCTCCTCGCGGCCCTCATGCTCCCCAACCGTCCGCCGGACCTCCTCCTCGTCGTGCCGATCGCCGTGTTCTTCGTCGTGTCGGCGGGACGCCGGGCCGGCTTTTTCCTGGGCCCGGCGATTCTCGTTTCGGCGCTCGGTATCGCGGCCAACCTCGCTCTGCACGGGAACCTCCTCGGCGGCTACGGCAAGTTCGGCGCGCTCTTCCAGTTCGGCCCGAAGACCGTGCTCCCCAACCTCGCCGCGCTCCTCGTCTCGCCCGTGAAGGGGCTCTTCGTTTTCTCCCCGTTCCTCCTCGCGTCCCTCGTGACGATCGTGCGGCTCCGAAAGAGCTCGCCTCCGCTGCTCCTGGCCTGTGCCGCGTCGTTCCTTCTCCACACGGGGATGCTGGCCACCTGGAACCTCTGGCACGGCGGCTGGACGTACGGGCCGCGGCTCCTCGCGGGCGCCCTCCCGGCGCTCACGCTGCTCGCGGCTCCGTT
Organism: Acidobacteriota bacterium; assembly: GCA_016789625.1. Lineage (GTDB taxonomy): Bacteria > Acidobacteriota > Thermoanaerobaculia > UBA5066 > UBA5066 > JAEUQS01. The sequence goes on from JAEUQS010000021.1 coordinate 2,488, forward strand.
CGTCGCGACGCTGCCCGTGGGCGCGCTCCGCCTCTTCGGCATACCGGTCGCGCTCTCGATGCTGTTCCACGCCGCCGGCGCGTATTGCGCGCCGCGCGGAAGCTCGGGGCTCGCGCCGCGTTACTGGTCGAGCTTTCCGCCCGCAGAGGAGCTGCGTGCCGGGCTCGCGTCGCCGTCCTTCCTGCCGCTCCTTTCGTCTGCCTTCGGACCGCGGCCGCCCTGGGGTGACGGCAGGGCTTCGTTCCCCGGCCCGGCTCCACGCGTCGTCGGGCACGCGGGCGAGCCGCAACGGTTCGCGCTCCTCGTGCGGAACGAATCGTCCGCTCCGTGGTGGGGCGTGAACGGTCGCGACGGGCAGGGCCTTTCGTTCCTGCGCGTCGAGGTGAAGGACGCCGCCGGGGGGCCGGTGGGCGGCGTCGTCTTCTGGCCGCTCCCATATCGCATCGGTCCGGGCGAGACGAGCCGGCTCACGCCCTACGCGATCCTTCCACCCGGGCCGGGTGGGTACACCGGTGTGGCCACGCTGCAGGGGCCGGGCTTCACCGCGGAGAGCTCCACCCGGTTCGAGGTCGAGGTCCTTCCGTGGGATCGATAGGACGGCGCTCGGGGCGGCCCCGCGGGAGCGGGGCCCGGCGGCCTGGCTCGCCGGGTCGGGAGTCGTGAAGTAGCGGGGATCAGGGCGCGCTGGTCGTCAGCGTCTTGTCGCTGCGCGTCTCGCGGAGCTCCTCGTGATAGTCCTCGTCGACGTTCACGGCCCAGAGATCGTGCGAGGCGCCATAGAGGTTCCGCACGGCGTACATCGCCGTCAGCATCGAGTGGTCCTGGTTGTTGTACTTGTGCATTCCGTTGCGGCCCACGAGCTGGAGGTTCGGAAGCTCCTTCGCGAGGAACGCGCGCAGCTCGTCGACGGCCTCGCCGTAGCCCGGGTCGTACATCGGGTAGGTCTTCTTCATGCGCACCACCGCGCCGTCCACGAGCGGCGTGCCGTGCGGCACGAGGCCCGTCTCGAAGATCTCCCTCTTCCCCAGCTCGAGAAGCTCGGCGTCGGTCTTCAGCCAGAGCGGGTCCGATTCGAAGCAGAAGTATTCGAGCCCCAGGCACGTGATGCCGGGCTCGGGGACCATCTCCTTCGACCAGTTGTTGAAGTTCTGGACGCGCCCGACGTGCACCTCGGGGCTGTGGATGTAGACCCAGTTGTCGGTGAAGAAGCCCTCGCCCTTCAGCATGAGCGCCACGCAGATGAAGTCCCGGTACCGGAGCCGCCGCGCGGCGGCCAGGACGTTCGGGGGCGGCGGCGGCTCGAGAGCCTCGGCCAGCTCTTTCATGGGCATCGTCGACACGAAGGCGTCCCCCGTGAAGAGCTGGGCCTTGCCGTCCTTCACGGCCTCGACGGCGGTCACGCCCTCGCCGCTTTTCCAGTGGATCTTCCGCGCCAGGGTCTCCATGTGGACCTTGGAGCCTGCCTCCTCGAGGTTCGCGTGGAAGGTCTCCCACATCTGGCCCGGTCCCAGCCGCGGATAGTCGAACTCGTCGATGAGCGTCTTGATGGACTTGTCCTTGACGAAGGAGTTGTAGACGGCCCGGAAGAGCGAAAGGCCGCGGATGCGCTGGGCCGCCCACTCGGCCTGGATCTCGGTGCACGGAACGCCCCAGACCTTCTCGGTGTACGTCTTGAAGAAGATCTGGAAGAGCCGCTTTCCGAAGCGGTTCGAGACCCAGGTCTCGAGATCCTCCTCGGGAGACTTCGGCGAGATCCGCGCCGCGAGATACGAGAAGAAGATCCGGATGCTCTCCAGCGGGCCGAGGCCGAAGAAGGCCTGGAACGGCTTCAGCGGGTACGCGAAGAATTTTCTGCGGTACAGGATGCGCGACTGGCGCGGCACGCGAATGAAGTCCTTCGTGAGGACCTCGTGCCAGAGCGCGTCGACCTCCTTCACCTTCGTGAAGAACCGGTGCCCGCCGATGTCGAACCGGTAGCCGTTGTGCTTGGCCGTGCGCGCGATGCCGCCCACCACGGTGTCGCCCTCGAGCACCGTGCTCGTGCCGCCGTGCCGCATGTTTTCCCAGGCTGCCGTGAGGCCCGCGGGTCCCGCGCCAATGATCACGAGATGCTTCGGGGCCGGCGGGACTGGCGCTGAGTGCGTGCTCATCGAGACGGCGGTACGGTAGCAGACACACCCCTCGGTCTTCCGCCCTACCGCGGGTATTCTCGGTTCGCTTGACGACGATCCCGGAAGAGGTCCGCGGCCCCCGCATCGCGCTCGCCGGAACGCTGGACCTGCCGCGCCCGGCCACGCTCCTGTCGGCGCGGATCCACGAGCGGGAGCTCGGGGCGCGCCTGCCTCACGCGGTCTTCACGCGCTGGGCCGAGGCCTCCCCGGCGCGGCTTCACCCGCTCGTTGCCCCCGCGCCACCGCGGGCTCTCGCGGAGTTCGCCGCGGAGCCCGCCGATCTCGTGATCGTCCTCGGGGGATGGCCGGGGCGGGCTCTCCTCCTCGCCGGAGACCACAGCGCGCTCGCCACGGCGGGTCCGCTCGGCCACGAGGACGAGGAGGCGCTCCTCGATTGCTTCGAGCGCTCCGTCCCGCTTTCCGTGCGGGATGCCGTGAGCGCCGCGCGGATCTCGGCCCTCGGGCCCCTCGACCGCGTTCCGATCGTGCCGGAACCCGCCCTGCTCGCGAGCCGGGTCTTTCCCGTGGAGGTGC
>JAEUQS010000180.1 GCA_016789625.1 Acidobacteriota bacterium
GGCCGGTGCCCACGGCCGTGCCGCCGAGCGGCAGCTCGTGCAGGCCGTCGAGCGACTGGCGGACGCGTGTCATGCCGTTGTCGAGCATCTGCACCCAGCCCGAGATCTCCTGGCCGAGCGTGAGCGGCGTCGCGTCCTGGAGGTGCGTGCGCCCGATCTTCACGATGCCCGAGAGCTCCTTGGCCTTGCCGTCGAGCGTGTCGCGCAGCTTCTGCACCGAGGGGAGGAGGTGCTCGTGGATCTCCAGCGCCGCGGCCACGTGGATCGCGGTGGGGAAGGAGTCGTTCGTCGACTGCGCGCGGTTCACGTGATCGTTCGGATGCACGCGGCCCTTCTCGCCGCGCTTGCCGCCCGCGAGCTCGCAGGCGCGGTTGGCGATGACCTCGTTCGCGTTCATGTTCGACTGCGTGCCGCTGCCCGTCTGCCACACGACGAGCGGGAACTCGGCGTCGAAGGAGCCGGAGATGACCTCGTCGGCGGCCTTCTCGATCAGCTCGGCGAGGTCGTGCGGGAGCTGCCCGAGGGACGCGTTCGTGCGGGCCGCCGCCTTCTTCACGAGGCCCATCGCGCGGATGAGCGGGCGCGGCAGCCGCTCGCCGCCGATCTTGAAGTTCTGGAGGGAACGCTGGGTCTGGGCGCCCCAGTAGGCGCTGGCCGGAACGAGGACCTCGCCCATCGTGTCGCGTTCGATACGGGTCTCCGCCGGGGTGGCGGTGGCTGTGCTTTTCGTGTCTTCCATGGCTGTCTCCTTCGCGTTTCGGGGCCGCTCCCGCCGAGTCTAACGGCCCCGGGGTGGTAGCGTTCCACCGAGATGCGCGGGCTGCGGACGGTCCTCCTCGTCTTGGCCGTGACAGGTCTCGTCGCCTGCGGCAGGACGGGCGCGCCGGAGGCGACTTCGGGCGCAAAGGACCCCGTCGTGCTGTCCCTGCCGTACGACCCCGAGACGCTGGATCCCCACGCCCGCGACCGGCTGGCCGACTTCGCCGTCGCCGTGCACTTCTACGAGCCTCTGGTGAAGACCGATTCGGAGATGCGGGTCTATCCCGCGCTCGCCGAGCGGTGGACGAACCCCGATCTCCTGACGTGGAAGATCACGCTCCGCAAGGGCGTGACGTTTCACGACGGCCGCCCGTTCACCGCGAAGGACGCGCTCTATTCCATCGAGCGGGTCACGCGCGACAAGACGCTCGACCTGGGCGTCTACCTCCTCGACCTCGCGAAGGCCGAGGCCCAGGGCGACACGACGCTCGTCCTCACCACCAAGCGGCCCGTCGCCGTATTGCTCAACAAGCTCTCGTCCATCGTCATGGTGCCCGAGGGGTCGACGAAGGAGATGCTCGAGCGCTCGCCCGTGGGGACGGGCCCCTACAGGTTCCTCTCCTACACGAAGGGGCAGACCGTGGAGATGGAGCGGAACGAGAGCTACTGGGGAACGAAGCCCGCGCTCGCTCGCGTCACGCTGAGGCTCGCCCGTGGGCCCGCCGAGGCGCTCTCGGATTTCGTCACCGGAAAGAGCGCGCTCGCGCAGTGCGGGTCGCGTGCCACCGAGAAGGCCCTGGCCGGCCGCGCCGGGACGCGCCTCGTGAAGCGCACGGGGCTCTTCGTGAAGTACCTGGGCTTCGACGTCGCGCGGAAGACGAACCCCTTCGTGAACGGGGGCAAGGCGAATCCGTTTCTCTCGAGGCGCGTGCGCGAGGCGATCTCCCTCGCGGTGAACCGCAGGCAGCTCACCGAGCGGCTCACCACGTTCGCGCTGCCCGCCTCTCAGTTCGTGCCCTCGTTCGTGTTCGGCTACGACGCGGCGCTCCCGGAGCTCGCCTACTCGGTCGAGGAGGCGCGGAAGGCTCTCGCCGAGGCCGGCTATCCGACGGGCTTCGAGGTCACGCTCCACACGCGCGAGATCCTGAAGGAGACCGCCGGCCTCGTGGCCGAGGCGCTCGCGCCGGCCGGCCTCCGCGTCAACGTGGTCTCGCTGCCCGATCCCGAGTTCTTCGCGAAGGCCACCAGCGAGAAGGAGCGCCCCGCCTTCTTCCTCTCGCGCTACGGCTGCTCGACGGGGGACGCGAGCGACGTCCTCGAAGCCGGATTCCGGACGCCCGATCCCGCCGAGCAGGTGGGCCGCAGCAACATCGGAGGCTTCTCGAGCCCCGCGCTCGACGCGGGCATCGAGGCGTCGGCGGCCGAGCTCGAGCCCGAGGCCCGGGGGGCGCTTCTCTCGAAGCTCCTCGCCGACGTGCGGCGCGAGATGGTGTGGGTGCCGCTCTATTTCGACGAGGACGTCTACGCCGTCGACTCCTCGCTCACGTTCACCCCGCGCGCCGACAGCTACGTGCTCGCGTGGGAGATCGGACGGGGCCGCTAGACCATGTGCGGGCGCTACTCGCAGAGCAAGGCTCAGGCGATTCTGCTGTCGCGTTTCGGCATCGCCGTGGACGAGAGCGAGCCGCTCGCCTGGCCCGTCATCGCGCCCACGGAGAGCCCCGGCGTCATCGTGAAGGAGGCGGGCGGCGGGAGCCCCGGCCGCGTGCTGCGCCCGATGCGGTGGGGGCTCCTCTCGCCGTCCTTCCACGATGCCGGCGCTCCGCTCCTCATCAACGCCCGGTCGGAAACCGTGTTCGAGAAACCGGCGTTCCGCACGGCCGTGAGGACGCGGCGCGTGCTCGTGCCGGCGGACGGCTTCTTCGAGTGGCGGAAGGAGGGGAAGCGCAGCCAGCCCGTCCTCTTCCGCAGACCGCAGGGCGAGCTCTTCGCGCTGGCCGGGCTCGCCGCGGAGCGCG
>JAEUQS010000185.1 GCA_016789625.1 Acidobacteriota bacterium
CCGCGTGAGACCCGTCCGCTCGAACCTCACGACGTCGCGGTTCACGTCGAACCGGCGTCCCAGGCGGCTGGTGGGCGTGTAGCTCCAGCCGTGGTTGTCGATGCGTCCCACCTGGACCCGGCCGGAAAGATGCGCGTAGCCCCAGCCCCGGCCGTCGTTGCCCCAGAGGGGGCGCGTCGAGCGGTAGTAATGGTCGTAGTAGCCGCCGTAGTAGCCCATCGGGCACCAGCCGACCCAGCCGGGCGCGTAGCTCCAGTACACCCACGCCGGCGAATAGGAGGCACCGGGAATCCAGCACCAGCCCGCGCCCACGTCGTAGCCCCAGGTGCCATAGTGGTAGGGCAGCCAGCCCCACGGTTCGTAGGAGACCCAGGTCATGCCGTGCGGGCTGTAGCGCCAGTAGCCGGAGGTGTAGGGCAGCCAGCCGGAGTGGACCCGGGGCCGCCAGCAATTCCGTCCCCACGACGAGACGTAGGTCCAGGAGCCGTAGTCCTCGAACCCCGCATCCGTGTACTCGTAGTCGTAGTCCGAGGAAACGTACCGTGTGGACGGCGCGCGCCGGTCCCGACGCTCCTCGCAGAAGCGTGTGAAGCGATCCCGCGGGAATGCCGAGACGTCGACCTCGACCTCTGCCGAGCCGCTCACGTAGGCGTATTCGCCGGCCTTCACGAGCACCCGGCCGGAGCGGCCGAACACCTCGGCGCGGCCGGATTCGACGTAGACCTCGGTGCCGCGCCGTCCCGCATCGATGCGCACGTACGCGCGGTCCGCGAGGACGATCGTGGCGTCGTTCGTGTCGATGCGGGGCGCGTTCTCGCGCGAGGCCGCGAACCGCACGTCGATGGCGAGCGCGCCGCTCTCGAGGAAGAGCAGGGTTCGCTCGTCCTCGGTCTGGTACGTGTTCGCCAGGCGGTCGAAGCGCACGTCCGTGCGGGTGTCGAACCGGAGGATGTTGCCGTCGGCGAGAACGGCCTCGGCCCTCGAGCCGGCCCCGGTCGACAGGCGGTCGCCCGCGAGGATCGGCATGTTCAGCCGGGCCGTCGTGTCGTCCTCGTTCGTCGAAACGAGCGATACCTCGGTGCCGACGTACGAAAGGTAGGACGTGCCTTCGCGCTGAGCGAGCGCGGGGCCGGAGGCGAGGAGGACGAGGGCGGCCACGAAGGCGCCGGACCAGGGGAATCGGGAACGGGGAGCGTGTTTCATGGTGGCCTCCGGTCGAGAGATAGCGACGGGCGTGCCAACGTGGGCGTCTTCCGCGGAGGACGCGGCCGTTTTCCTTGACCCGGCGCCCCAAAGCACGTCAAATCGTGCCGTGGTGTTCGATTTCCTCAAGAAGAAGCTGCAGAACGCGCTCGAAAAGCCCAAGCCTCAGGGCCCCGAGGCTCTCTACGAAGAGAAGCGCCGTGAAGCCGAGGCTCTCCATGCGAGCGGCCGGACGGCAGAGGCCGTCCGGCTGCTCGAAGGCCTCGCCTCGGATCTGGCCGGCGTCGGAAACTTCCCGCTGGCCGTCGCCGTGCGGCACCAGATCCACCAGTGGAATCCCGATGGCGCGCAGAGCCCCGAGACCGAGGCCGCCCTCATGGCCGACCAGCGGGCGGCCGCGGAGAAGGAGCCGTCGGCGGCCGCGCCGTTCGCGCCGTCGGAATCCTCCATCACGCGGCTCGTCAACGCGTCGCAGTTCCTCGAGCAGCTCACCAAGGACGAGATCACCGGCCTCATCGAGAACACGGGCCTCACCACGTTCGAGAAGGGGGCGACCGTCGTCGAGGAGGGGACCTCGGGCGACAAGCTCTACATCGTGACGCGGGGCCACTTCGCGGTGTCGACGCTCGGGCCGGCAGGAAACCGCATTCGCGTGGGAACCCTCTCCGTCGGCGACTTCTTCGGCGAGATCGCGCTCCTCACCGGACGCCCGCGGGCCGCCACGGTGCTGGCCGACAGCAGCGCCGAG
>JAEUQS010000206.1 GCA_016789625.1 Acidobacteriota bacterium
CGACTCTTGTTCGCTTGGCACCACTCCCCGAAGGACTGCAGCGCGGGGTTCAGCTGCCTCGAGATCTCGACGTTCCGCATCTCGCAGAACTCCTTCTCGAAGTCCCGCTTGTACTGGAACATGTTCGCCAGATCGTCCGCGCCCGGGAACCCGAACGTGCGATACACCTCGGGCGGCACGTACGTGTAGACGACCTCTTCCCCGAGCGCCTTGGAAAGCTCCGCGGCCATCTCCGTCCCCGTGAGGTGCTCGCCGGCCACGCCGACGGTACACGCGTACTTCGTTCCGCCCTTGAACACGCCGTACGCGCACCCGCCGATGTCGGCGGCCGCGATCCCCGGCAGCTTCGCGTCGGCCATGGGCAGCACGAACGAGAGCTTCCCGTCCTCCCCGCGCTTGGGCCCCATGCCGAAGTGGATCAGGTTGTCCCAGTAGAACGACGTGTGGAGCAGCGTGGTGGGCACACCGCTCGCCTCGAAGTACGCGTTCGCCTCGCCCTTGCCGTCGAAGTGCGGAACCTTGTACTTCCCATGCAAGGTCGGCATCCGGTCATCGGTCAGCGGCACCCGGAGACGCGTGTCCTCGAGCGTCGACCAGATCGCGTGCGCCACACCCTCGGCCGCCACCGCCCGCGCCATGTTCCCGGCCTGCTCCAGCTCCTTCTCCACCGAGAAGTGCTCCCAGAAGTTCGTGAGGCAGAACGCGCCGTGCGCGCCGCGGAAGCCAGCCCGCACGCTGCCCTCGTCGTCCAAGTTCGCGGAAACCACCTCGGCTCCCAGCGCCGCCAGCTCGGCCGCCTTCTCGCCCGAAGGGTTCCGCGTGAGCGCGCGAACCGAGAACTCCCCGGAGGGGTCCGCGAGAATCGCCCGAACCAGCCCGCCACCCTGAGCGCCCGTCGCTCCGGTCACCGCAATCAGCTTCTTGCTCATCCGCTTCTCCTTCAGAAAAGTACTTATCCCTGGGCCTGGAGCTCCTTGATCAGCTCGCGCAGCTTCGCGTCCCCGTCGTCCGCGGGCAGCGGCGCGGACCCGGCGCCTCGGTGTCCGCCGCCGCCGAAGAGCGACATCGTGTGCCCGATGTTGCTCCAGCTCGAGCGGTCGAAGATGTTGTGCCCCGCCGTCGCCATCACCACCTTGCGCTGCGGGCCCCACTGCAGCCGCACCGAGATGGTGCACTCGGGAAACAGCGTGTGGATGAGGAACCGGTTCCCGGTGGGAATCACGTCCACGTGCCGGAAGTCCGTCACCACCACGTTTCCAAGGGCTTTTGAGTTGGCGAGAAGCGCATCACGAAAAGCCGCGTCGTCCGCGCGCATCTTCGCCACGCGCTCCTTCACGGGGTCGCTCTCGAGCACCTCGTCCAGCGTCATCGAGCGGAGCGCCATGCCGAGGAACAGGAAGTAGTCGCGAAAGCCCCCCAGGCCCGACCGCGAGTCCAGCGTGAAGCCCAGCAGGATCACCCGCTCCGGGTTCAGCACGTCCCGCTCCGTCAGCAGCGCGGAATCCAGGCGGTCCGTGCCGTCCAGAAGCTCCGCGTGCTTGGCGAAGAAGCCCTTCCCCTTGATCTCCTCGTAGTAGTCGTGAACCAGCCGCGCGGCCGAGCGGGCCCGGCCGTAGCTGCCCTTGAAGCCCTCCGGAGGGGGCTGCGGGTTCGAGTCCGTCAGCTCGTGGTGGTCGAACCAGAGGCCGGCGTTCGGGTGGTAGGGCAGGTTCGCGATGATGTCGCCGGGCTCCACGGGGAACTTCCGGTCGGTCAGCTCCTGCGGATGGGTCAGCTCGATCGACGAGACCCTCTCCACCGACGTGATGAAAACGGCGCAGGTGAGCCCATCCAGATCGCCTCGGGTGATCAAGCGCATAGCGGCCGCGAAACCTACCACGTTTGACGTGGGGGGGGCCGGTCCCCACAATGCGCGGCCTCATGGGTTGTACCGGCTGCTCCATTGGAACCAAGACGAACCCCGGCGGGAACTTCGTGGGCGTCCGCCTGGCCGACGCCGAAGACGGCAAGACCACGCTCCTCCTCATGGGCGAGATCCCCGTGAAGAAGGGCGAGAAGGTCATCGTCGAGACCGACACCGGCCCCGAGTTCGCCGAGGTCACCACCCTCACGCCCGCCGCGGGCAAGGCCTGCTCCACCAAGAAGGCCAAGCGCTTCCTGCGCCTCGCTTCCGACTCCGACCACGCCGACTACATCGACCGCATCGAGCTGCAGGATCGCGCCTACCGCTTCGCGTCCGAGTACGCGGAGAGGAAGAAGATCGACGTCCGCATCGTCAAGTGCGCCGTCGGGTTCGACCGGCGCAAGATCACCATCCTCTACACGTCCGACGCCCGGGCCGACGTCCGCGATCTCACGCGCGACCTCGCCAACGAGTTCAAGCTCCGGGCCGACGCGCGGCTCATCGGCGCGCGCGACGAAACCAAGCTCATCGGCGGCATCGGCTCCTGCGGCCTCTCGCTCTGCTGCTCCACCTGGCTCAAGACCTTCCACCCCGTGACCATCCGCATGGTCAAGCTCCAGGGCGTGGTGCCCAACCCGTCGCGCTTCACCGGCGTGTGCGGGCGCCTCAAGTGCTGCATCGCCTACGAGCTCGACGGCGGCATCGAGGCCGCGCGGCACATGGGCCAGGAGCGGCGCGAGGCCAAGGAAGGCAAGGAAAGCAAGGAGCGGGCGGCCTAGGGTTAGACTTCTTCCCACAAACCTCGTCTCTCGTACGCGGAAGGAGTTCTCCCCATGGCTTCTGCTGGAAAGAGGGCGCCGCTCGCCGTCGCCCCTCAGCCCGTTTCGGCCCCCGAGGCCCGCGAGGCCCCCGTATCGGGCGAGGTGGGGAACCGCAAGCTCATCCGCCGCTCCCTCGCCGACGTGCGGCGCGACCAAGGGCTCGGCGCGCGGGCCACGTCGTCGCGCAAGAGCGCGCCCCCCGAGCAGACCAACGCCGAGGCCTACTACTACCTCAAGCAGATGCAGTCCAAGACCATCATCGTCGTGCGTCTCGTCGACGGCGAGGAGCTCAGGGGCTGGATCGAGTGGTACGACCGCGACGTCATCAAGCTCAACCGCGAGAACGCCCCGAATCTCGTGGTGCCCAAGCACTCCATCAAGTACCTCTACAAGGAAGAGGAAGAGCGCATGCACCGGCGCCGGAAGATCCGCGTGGAGCGTCCCGGGCCGTCCGACGGGACGGCCTAAGGCGATCCTTCGGATCGCCCGCCGGAGGAGACGGACCCCCCGTTTGAAGCGGTAGACTGCCCCCATGAGCAGTCTCACCAAAGATTTCCTCGCCCGTTACGCGGCCGAGAGCCGTGAAGAGTTCGAAGCGCTCCTCAAGGAGCTCGTCGAGATTCCCACCGTGTCGTCCGACCCCGCGCGCAAACCCGATATCGCGCGCGGCGCCCAGGTCGCCGCCGACCTCATCCGCCGGTTCGGCGGAGAGGCTCAGGTGTACGAGACCTCGGGCAACCCCATCGTGCACGGCAAGTGGGGCAGCGATCCCGACCGGCCCACCATCACCGTCTACAACCACATGGACGTCCAGCCCGCCTCGAAGGAGACGGAGCCCTGGCGCACCGAGCCGTTCGAGTTCGTGAAGGACGGCGACAAGTACCGCGGCCGCGGAACCACCGACGACAAGGGTCCCGCTCTCGCGGCGCTGTTCGGCGCCCGCGCGGCGATGAAGGCCGGTGTGCCCGTCAACGTCCGCGTGCTGTGGGAGTTCGAGGAGGAGATCGGCTCGCCCAGCTTCCAGGAGGGCATCACCGCCCACCGCGACGCGCTCGCCACCGACTCCGTCATCGTGTCGGACACCATCTGGGTGTCCCGCGGCAAGCCGGCCGCGCCCGCGGGCCTGCGCGGTCTGCAGGGCCTGCTCTTCCAGCTCACCACCGGAGAGACCGACCAGCATTCCGGCGTCACCGGCGGCGCGGCGCGCAACCCCATCGCCGAGCTCATGCAGGTGGTCACCGCCTGCTTCGACGCCAAGACCGGCAAGGTCAAGATCCCGGGCTTCTACAAGGACGTCGTGCCGCCCACGAAGCGCGAGATCGAAGACTTCAAGCGCTGCGGGTTCACGGTGAAGGGCTTCATGAAAGACCACGAGTTCCGCTCGATTCGCTCGAAGGATCCCGTGGACATCATGAAGCGCATCTGGGCCATGCCCACGTTCGAGATCCACGGCGTCATCGGCGGCTATCAGGGCCCCGGCGTGAAGACCATCGTGCCGCCGTTCGCCGAGGTCAAGGTCTCCTGCCGGCTCGTGCCGAACCAGACGGGCGACAAGATCGCCGCGCTCGTCGAGAAGTTCGTGAAGAGCCAGAACAAGGACGTCGTCGTGAAGCGCGAGCACGGGCTCTCGCCGTACGGCGGCCTCACGACCGGCCCGCTGGCCGACGCCGTGCGCCGCTCGATGAAGTTCGCGTTCGGCAAGGAGCCCGTCTTCGTGCGCGAGGGCGGCTCCATCGGCGCCGTGCTCACCATGGAGCAGGTGCTGAAGGCGCCCGTCATGTTCCTGGGGCTCTCGCTCCCCGAGCACGGGTACCACGCGCCCAACGAGAACTTCGATTGGGAGCAGGCCTCGGGCGGCATGATCGCGTTCGCCAAGTATTTCGAGGAGATCGCCGGTCTCGGCAAGGGCGGGCACGCCGCGAAGAAGGCGGAGCCCGCTCCCAAGAAGAAAGCGGCCCCGAAGAAGGCCGCGCCGAAGAAGGCCGCGCCCAAGAAGGCGGCCACGAAGTCCAAACGCTGATCCTTTGACCGGGAGACGGTGCTAGCGGGCGCCCTTGCCCGTCAGCACCGTCGGTCCGGTGCGCAGCAGGATCTTCAGGTCCAGCGAGAGGCTCCAGTTGTCGATGTAGTGGAGGTCGAGCTGCATCCACTCGTCGAACGTCGGGATGTCGTTGCGGCCGGAGACCTGCCAGAGGCCGGTGACGCCGGGCTTCATCGAGAGCCGGCGGCGCTGCCAGCGCTCGTAGCGGGCCACCTCGTCGGGCAGCGGGGGGCGCGGGCCCACCAGCGACATCTCGCCCTTCAGCACGTTCCAGAGCTGCGGCAGCTCGTCCAGCGAGAAGCGCCGGAGCAGCCGGCCCAGCAGCGTGACCCGCGGATCCTGCGCGCTCTTGAACACCGGGCCCTCGTGCTCGTTGAGGTGCGCCACCTCGGCGAAGCGCTCCTCGGCGTCCTGCACCATGGTGCGCAGCTTGTAGAGCGTGAACGGGCGTCCGTTCAGCCCGCAGCGCGTCTGGCGGAACAGCACGGGCCCCTTCGAGGTCAGCTTGATGAGGAGCGCCACGAGCAGCATCGGCAGGATCGACACGCCGATGAGGAGCAGCGCCAGGAAGATGTCCAGCGTGCGCTTGGCGAGGAGCGCGAGGTCGTCGCCCGGGGTCGTCGAGAACGTCAGGAGCGGCGTGCCGTCCAGCTCCTCGATGCGCGCGTGGGCGAGGACGTGCGGAAAGAAGTCCAGCGAGAGCCGCGTGACGATGCCCATGTCCTCACAGAGCAGGAACACGTCCTCGAGGCTGCCGATGTCGCTCCCCTCGGCCGTGAGGATCACCTCGTCGACGGGCAGCGTGGTGAGCACGGTGGGGAGGTCCTGGATGGTGCCCAGCACGGGCAGCCCGCCGTCCGTCGTCCCGGCCTCGCTCGACGCCGGCCGGTCGCGCACCACGCCGATGAGCCGGAGGCCCCACCAGGGGTGATCGCGGATGAGCCGGGCCATGGCGCGCGCGCGGGGCGTGTCGCCCACGAGCACCACGGTGCGGTAGTTGAAGCCGCGGGCGCGCACGGTGCGGGCCAGGAGCCGCACCAGGACGCGCACGCTCGTGAGGAACACGAGGTTCACCGCGAAGTAGAGCAGCAGGAACGGGCGGGAGATGAAGTCCCAGCGGGCGGTGAAGACCACGAACGTGAGGAGCAGCGTGCCGAAGGAGGCCGTGCGCAGGAGGAGCGCCGCCTCGTTGCGCAGGTTCGAGGTGCGGCGGCTCCGGTAGGCCCCGGCGCCGAACAGGAGCAGCGAGAAGATCACGAGGATCGGCGCGGCCAGCGTGAGGTACTTGCCGAAGTCCACGAGGCCCGTGGGGAACATGCCGGGGAAGAGCCGCGCGAGCACGGTGTCGCGGAGGAAATAGGCGACGGGGAGCGCGAGGAGCGCCGCTGCGAGGTCTGCCGCGTACAGCAGGAACGCGACTGTCTTGGCTCTTTGCTTGAGCACGTTAGTTCCCGGGATCGTAACAGTGCAGGAGAGCCTCGTAGGCGTCCGTCACGTCGTCCCACAGGTAGTGACGCGAGACGGTGCGATCTCTCGCCGCCTGGCCCCGCCGCTCCCGTTCGGCGGGGTCTGCGAACAGGTTCGTGAGCGCGGCGGAAAGAGTCTCGGGGCGTGCGGCGTCGAAGTAGAGCGCCGTGTCGCCCGCGACCTCCCGGTTCTCGGGCGTGTCGTGAACGGCAAGGGGCCGGCCGAACCCCATCGCCTCGATGAGGGCCGGGTGCGTGCCGCCCACCTCGGTCGCGTGCACGTAGACGGCCGCGTTCGCGAGGAGCTCGCGGTAGCCCTCGCCGTACACGGCTCCGGGCAGGAGCACGCGGGGGTCCTTCGCGGCCCGGACATGGAGCCGCGCGATGAGGCCCTCGGAGTACGGAGCCGAGCCCACGAGCGCGAGCTTCAGGTTTCCGGAGAAGGCCGCGAAGCCCTGCACCACGGCCTCGGGGTTGTTCTCGGGCTCGAACCGCGACACGTAGAGCACGTAGTTGCCCGGGGTGAGGCCGAGCCGGAGCAGCGTGGCATCACCAGAGGGTCGTGGAAGGTCCGAGCCGTAGGGCACGAACACCGACTCCCGGCCGTATTGGTTGAGGTAGTAGCTCTTGATCTCCTCGGCGTCGGTCACCACGGTGTCGGCGAGGACGCACGAGACCCGCTCCGAGAGCGCGTAGGCCAGCTTGCCGAGCCGGTTCCACTTGCGGCGGTTGCGCTCGAGGCCGTCGACGTTGATCGCGATGTGGGTGTCCGCCCCGAGGAGGCGCGGCAGCCGGCACGTGAGCGCGTTGATGCCGTTGCACACGAGCACGGCGTCGTAGCGCTCGTTCGCGGCGTGGAGCCCCGAGAGCAGCGTGTGGACGACCGTGTCGAGGTACTTGTGCCGCACCGTGGGGAGGTGCACCACGCGCACGCCGCGGTGCCGCGGAACGACCGCGCCCACGCCGTGAGCGCGCGCGTAAACGGTGACGTCGTGGCCGCGGGCGGCAAGGCGCGCGGACAGCTCCTCGGCCAGAGTCTCGAAGCCTCCGTACGCCGCCGGGACCCCGCGGGTCCCGAGGATCGCCAGGCGCTTCAAAGCTTGTCCGGGCGGCGGGCGCCCGCGAGGTCGTTCGTGAACCACGGCAGGAGCTCGGCGTCGCCCACGGTACGGCGGGCGAGGATCTCCCTCCGCTTCTCGAGGAGCCGCCGGCGGTGCTGGCCCAGCCAGCGCAGAGCGGGGAGCGACGAGCGCTCCACGGTGAGGCAGCTCCCCACCACGAGCGCGTCGCGCACGAAGGTCGAGACGAACGTGGCACGCACGTGCGCGGGACCGGCGTTGTTGAGGCGCAGGAGGAAGCGGTTCTTCACGGAATGGAGGTTCACGAGCGGCGGCATGGCGTCGCGCCGGTCGGGGAGGTTCCGGCGGCGGTGCCAGGCCACGGCCGACGGCACGCACAGGGCCGTGTGGCCGCGGCCCCGGAGGCGCCACGCGAGGTCCACGTCTTCCCGGTAGACGAAGAAGTCGTCGTCGAAATAGCCGGTCGAGATGCGCACGTCCTCGAGGGCCGACGTTCGGTAGAGCGCAGCGCAGCCCGAGACGCCGAAGACCTCGGCCGGCGCGTCGTACTGGCCCGTGTCCTTCTCGCCGGCTCCGAGGTCGAAGTGGCGTCCGTTGCGGGTCATGTGGAGGCCCACGGAGTCCACGACGTTCGTGGGCGTGAGGTTCTCGCCCTCGGCGCGCAGGATCTTCCCCGCGAGAGAGCCCACGCGTTCGTGGCCCGGGGCCTCGGCGGCCGCGAGGAGCTTCTCCACGAAATCGGGCGCGAGGAGCACGTCGGAGTTGAGAACGAGGACCCAGGGAATGCCCTGCCTCACCGCCTCGGCGATCGCCTGGTTGTGGCCGCCGGCGTAGCCCAGGTTGACGCGCGAGGCCACGAGCGTGAACGGGAACGGGGAGACCCGCTGCGCGGCGGCGAGCGCGGCGCGGCTGCCGTCTTCCGAGGCGTTGTCGAGCGCGTGGATCGCGAGCGCGCGCTCCGTTTGCGCGGAGAGCGTGGGCAGCAGGCGCTCCACGTCGCTCGAATCGTCGTGCGTGACGAGGGAGACGAGGACTTTCGGAGTGCTCATATCAACGCGCTCCGGAAGCCGAGGCCGAGCGTGCCGCGCAACACTCGGAGATACGCGACCGCGGCATCGCTCCGTGCGTGGTCGCCCTTCACGACGGAGAGGAGGACGAGCCGGAGGAGCGCGCCCAGCGCAAGCACGAGACGCACGGAGAGCGTACGCAGCGGAGACCCGTGCGCCGCAAGGTAGATCAGCAGGTTCCGCGTGTAGAGCGGCAGGTAGTCGCGGTAGGGCAGAGCGCGCATGGTGACACCGCCGACGTGCGTCGCGCGAGCGGCGGGAACGTAACGGATGCGCCGG
>JAEUQS010000220.1 GCA_016789625.1 Acidobacteriota bacterium
GCCCGGCAGGGCGGCCCGGGCTCTTCGGGAGCGGTTCGCCGCTCCGGCCGAGACCGTCGCAAACGTGACGAGCGGGCTTCGGCCCGCCAGCTCCGCCCTGCGAGGTCTCATGGCCGACGTGCTCCTGTTTCCGTTCTCGACCTACTGGTGGGTCTACGGCGTCTTCGTTCTCTTCGTGTTCGCCGTACTCGCTCTGGACTTAGGCGTATTCCACAAGAACGCGCACGTCGTCTCCTTCCGGGAGGCCTCGATCTGGAGCGTGGTCTGGGTCGTGCTTTCCCTGGGAGTCGGGGCGGCGCTCTGGTTTTACGCGGCATCGACTTTCCCGACCGACCTGCGGCTCACGGCCATCCCCGGGTTCGACGCGGCCGCTTCGGCGAAGCAGGTAGGCCTCGAGTTCCTGACGGGCTACCTCATCGAGAAGGCGCTCTCGGTCGACAACATCTTCATCTTCGTCGTCGTCTTCTCCTTCTTCGGGATTCCTCCGCAGTACCAGCACCGGGTGCTCTTCTGGGGAATCCTGGGCGCCCTCGTCTTCCGCGCCATCTTCATTGCGCTGGGATCGGCGCTCATGTCGATCGAGTGGGTGGTCTACCTTTTCGGCGCCTTCCTCGTCCTCACGGGCATCAAGATCCTCTTCGCGCCCGACAAGCCGATGGACCCGGGCCGGAATCCGGTCATCCGGCTCGTGAGACGGCTCGTCCCCGTGACTCACGAGCTGCGAGGGCAGAAGTTCTTCCTGCGTGAGAACGGGCACCTGCTGGCCACACCTCTTTTTCTCGCGCTCGTCTTCATCGAGATCACGGACGTGATCTTCGCGATCGACTCGGTGCCCGCGATCTTCGCGATCACCAAGGAGCCGCTCATCGTGTTCACCTCGAACATCTGCGCGATTCTGGGGCTCCGCGCGCTGTACTTCCTCCTCGCGGGTGCGGTGGGCCAGTTTCACCTGCTGAAGTACGGTCTGGGCGCGGTGCTCATCTTCGTTGGGCTCAAGATGGCCTGGTTGAATCACGCTTTCGGGGGCAAGTTCCCCACATCGTGGTCCCTTGCGATCATTGCCGCCGCAATCGGCCTCTCGATCGCGGCGTCGTTCGCGTTTCCGAAGAAGGAGGAACCCGCCACCTGAGCCATCGGCCGGGTACCCGGTTTCTAGCCACGGGGGACGAAGGCTTTCAGGATCTCTTCCTTCGTGGCGATGCGGGGCATGCCGAACTCCGAAGGCCGCGCGTGGTTCAGGAGGTGGACGGCGCGGTTCGTGATGTATTCGAAGTTGTCGCGCGGATCGTCGATCTGGCCGGGCCGCCGGTCGTACATCTTGCGCAGCACATCCAGCTGGTTCCCGAGGGCGTTCTCGGCGTCGGGCGGCTTGCGCAGGGGTAGTACGGGCTTCCGCGCCTTCTCGACTTGGAGCCCCAGGGTCTCCCGGATGATCTGGTCGAGCTGCCGCTCCGTGGCGCCGGGGCCGGCCTTCGTCTCCGGGCGCGGCGTGAGCAGGATCGGGCGGCGGTCGCAGTTGCCGCGGTGGATCGCGTCGGACCTCACGACCCAGCCGAGGTTCGTGAGCACGAGCCTCTCGGAGACGTTCGAGACGAGGTTCGTCACGAAGGGCTTGATCGCGGTGTCGAAGATCTCCGTCACGCCGTTGAAGAGGTTGAGGACGTAGAACACGCGGAAGTACTCGACGGTCTGCGAGATCGCCTCGAGGATGGGATGCGGACCGAGTGCCTCCGCGAGGTCGGTGAGGAACGCGTCGAGGTTCGGAAGCGCCGTGTCGTAGACGTCTTCCACGCGGTCCAGCAGATCGTTGATGAGGACCTTCGTCCGCTCTCCGTCGGGCACGCGGGCATAGAACGGACTCTCGTGCGCGAACACGATGCGCAGCTTCTTGAAGAGGATGGCCTTGACGATGTCGGAAGCGGCCAGGGTCGCCGACGGGAGGAACGGGGTGAACACGAGGATCCCGGAGTTCGAGTAGGGCAGGAAGTCGATGACGTTCGCGTCGACTCCGGCCTTCATGTCGAGGATCACGTACGTCGCGGGGAGCTGGTTGATGGCGTCCTGGAGCTGACGCTTCCTGCGGTCGTCGAAGTTCGTGATCTCCTCGATGAGGTGGAGCGGCCCCGCGACGAACCCGAAGTTCTTGTACTCGCCGGCGGGATCGAGGCTCGGGGGCAGCGTGGTGACGCAGTCGGAGAGCTTGTAGCCCTTCTTGAAGAAGTGGTAGAGATCCCGCGAGACCGGCGCGTCGATGGTGTTGCGCACCGAGGACGTCCCCGTATCGAGATCGACGAGGATCGTCGGAGCGTAGCGCGACAGAGACAGGGCGAAGTTCGTCGCCACCGTCGTCTTTCCCACGCCACCTTTTCCGGAGGAGACGGGAATGATGCGGGCCGGCATGCGGGTGCCTCAGAGTAGCATTGCGCTCCTACGGACCGCACGGCCGCCAACCTTCTCTCTCCGTACAATTCCGCCTCATGACAGACGCCACACCCGTGCTTCCCGAGTCGGCCATCGGGGACGACTACCTCCTCGGAACGAAGAGCTACGCAGCCCGGACGGCGATCGACGGCGTGAAGGTGCACCGCCTGACCCGCTTCGTCGACGACCGGGGCTTCTTCCAGGAAATCTACCGGGCCGGAAAGAACCACCCGGGCTCGGAGGCCCTCGCGGACTTCTTCGAGGGCGTGCCCGTGGCCCAGGTCAACTTCTCGATCGTGAACGCCGAGAACCACATCAAGGGTCTGCATTACCACCTGAAGCAGC
The DNA here is from genome assembly GCA_016789625.1 of Acidobacteriota bacterium. GTDB lineage: Bacteria > Acidobacteriota > Thermoanaerobaculia > UBA5066 > UBA5066 > JAEUQS01. The sequence goes on from JAEUQS010000220.1 coordinate 2,767, forward strand.
AGGACGTGTGGTACTGCCCGCACCCGTACAAGGCGAAGTTCGTGCTCCTCGACGTGCGGAAGGACTCACCCACTTACCAGAAGACGCAGGTGATCGTGGCCGGCGACGGGCAGGATCTCCTCGTGCGTATCCCCGAGGGCGTGGCTCACGGATACAAGCCGCTGACGAACCCGTGCGGCCTCTTCTACATCGTGACGCGGACGTTCGACATCGCCGATCCCGACGAGCTACGCATCCCGTTCGATCATCCTCTGGTCAAGGACCTCTGGGAGGTCCCGAACGGGTAGGCGGTCCCTACTTCTTTTTCTTCTCTCTCACCGTGAGGACGGGGATCGGTGCGTGGCGCACGACGCGCTCGGCCGTGGAGCCGATGAGGAGCTTCTCGAACGCGGAGCGGCCGTGCGTCCCGAGGACGATGAGCGAGGCTTTGTGCGCGAGGGCGCTGGCCACGATCTCGTCGGAGGGGCGTCCCCAGCGCACCTCCGAGGTGGCCGCGATGCCGCGCTTCTCGACGGCCCGCACCTCGCGGTGGAGCCTGCGCGCGGCAGCCGTCTCCCATTCCT
>JAEUQS010000244.1 GCA_016789625.1 Acidobacteriota bacterium
CCGGGAAACCCAGTTATGGGTTTCCCGGGCCCTTCCGCTCCGCTCGCTTCGCTCGCCTTTTTCTGGCGCCATCTTTGAAATCGGGCGGAGCGCGACGGAAGCCCGTCTCATCGACGGCGCGTGTCCATCCTGCCCGATCGCGATCCCTGGTGGGCCACCTGGTTCGGTGAGGAGTACCTCGCCCTCTACCCCGAACGCGACGACCTCGAGGCGCGTAACCAGGCTCACTTCGTAAGGCATCTCCTCGAGCCGTTCGCAAAGCGCGGCTCCGCGGGCGTGCTGGACCTCGCTTGCGGTACGGGACGTCACGCCGTCTCGCTCGCGCGGCCCAACGTCTTCCGCGTCACGGGCCTCGACCTCTCGCTGACTCTCCTCGCCCAGGCGCGCCTACGGCCGGATCCGCCCGAGCTGTCGTACGTTCGGGCCGACATGCGGCGTCTCCCGTTCCGGAGCGGCATCTTCGGGGGCGTCGTCAACTTCTTCACGTCTTTCGGATACTTCGACGACCCGGCCGACGACCTTCGCTCGATGTGCGAGGTCGCCCGCATCCTGGCCCCCGGCGGCGCGTTCCTGGCCGATTTCTTCAATGCCGAGCGCGTCGTCGCGACCCTCGCCTCCCAGGAAGACAAGCTCGTCGCGGGCCTTCGCGTGTCCATCCGCCGGCGCTACGACCCGAACACGCGGCGCGTGGAGAAGACGATCGAGATGGGCTCCGGTGCCGAACGGCGCGTCTTCCGCGAGCGCGTCCGCGCGTACCGCGAGAAGGAGCTGCTCGGCCTCCTGAAGGACGCGGGGTTCTCGACGGGCCCCGTCTACGGTGACTTCGACGGCCAGCCCTTCGACGTGAAGCGCTCCCCGCGGCTGATCCTTCTCGCCGCGCGTGCGTAGAAGAAGCCGATGACCCAGATCGTCCCCCTCGACGAGGTGCCCGGCCTCAACCCGCTCGCCCGACTCCTCGCCGCCGGCGACCAGCGCGCACGGCCGTTCCTCCCCGACGCTCCCGACCGCGCCACGATCGAAGGCCGTGCCCGCGAGGCGCTCGCCGCCTTCCGCCCCCGCACGGTGGAAACGGGCGATTCCCGGCTCGACGCGTTCGCGCGCGGGGAGCGGGCCGTGGTCGTCACCGGGCAGCAGGCCGGCCTCTTCACGGGTCCCGTCCTCACGCTCGTGAAGGCCGCCGCCGCTCGCGCGCTCGCGAACGAGCTCTCCCTGGGCGCCGTCTTCTGGTGCGCGAGCGAGGACCACGATCTCGTGGAGGCCACGCGGGTCCCGTTGCCCGGGGAGAGCGGCCCGGAAGACGCAGGCCCGGATCCAGCCGGTCTGACCGGAAACCTTCACCCCGTCGGGGCGCTCCCCGCCGGCGCGTACGCCGCGAAAGCGCTCGAGGCCGCCCTTCGGTTCGTGCCCGGAAAGGACCCGGCGGACCCGCTCTTCGTGGCGCTCCGCGAGGGCGCGGAGGGCAGCTTCCTCGAGGGCTTTCGGAAGACGTTCCGGATATTCCTCGGCGACGCCGCTCCGCCGGTCCACGACGCGGCCCGGGCCCGGGACAAGCCCGATCTCGTGCCGCTCGCGATCCGCCTGGTGCGCGAGCGCGCGGCGGTGCGGGAGCTCCTCGCGGGGCGGGCCGCCGAGCTCACGGCGGCCGGATTCGCGCTCCAGGTCACGTCCGATCCCCACGCGCTACCGCTGTTCCTCCTCGATGACGGCGTGCGGCGTCTCCTGCGGGAAGAGGGCGGTGTCTTCCGCCTGAAGGGGAGAGACGACGCGTTCTCGGAGGAAGAGATCGTCGCGCGCCTCGAGTCCGGCGCGTTGACGCCCTCGTTCTCGGCGCTCACGCGGCCGCTCGCGGCCTCGGTGCTCTATCCCGTCGCGGCGACGATCCTGGGTCCCTCCGAGATCGCCTACTGGGCGCAGATGCTGCCGCTCTTCGGGTGGGCCGGTCTCCCGAGACCGGTGATCGTGCCGCGTCCGATGACGGCGTTTCTCGACCCGCAATCGCGCCGCGCGCTCGAGAAGTCGGGCCTGCGTTTCGCCGACGTCCTCGGAGGGCGGAACGCGCTCCTGACGGCGGCGGGAGCCGGCCGCGCAGCCGCGGCCCTCGCCAGGGTGGAAGCCCTGAAGGCCGGGTTCCTCGCGGGCCTCGAAGACCTCGCGCCCGAGCTCACGGCCGTCGACGCGACGCTCGGCGCCGCGCTCGCGACGACGCGCGAGAAGGTCTCCTTCGCCCTCGACAAGCTGACCGAGAAGTCGGCTCAGGCCGCGGCCCGCGCCGACGGCACCCTCGAGCAGAAGATGCTGCGCCTCTCGGTGTCCCTGGCTCCGAACGGCACGCTCGCCGAGCGCGTTTACACGCCGCTCCATCTCGTGCTCCGGTACGGCCCGGAAGCGATCCGGAGGCCGCTCGTCCACGATCTGCGCTGGGATGCCGCGGGGATCCAGATCTTCGCCATCGGGGATGCGGTAACGCAATGATTCAGGCCATCGACATCCTCGCGATCGGCGCTCACCCCGACGACGTCGAGCTGGGCTGCGGAGGCGCGCTCGCCGCCCTCCGCGAGCGGGGGAAGACGTTCGGCATCCTGGACCTCACCCGCGGGGAGGCGGGGACGCGGGGAACTCCGGAGATCCGCGCCCGCGAGAGCGCCGAGGCCGCGCGGATCCTGGGTGCGACCTTCCGCACGGCGCTCGACCTCGGGGACGGGAACCTCAGGACCGACCGCGACGCCGAGCTCCAGGTCATCGACGTCGTGCGCCGCGCGCGACCCCGGCTGGTCTTCGCGCCGCACGAGAAGGACCGCCACCCCGATCACGTCCGCGCGAGCCGCCTGTCGGTGTCGGCGAGCTTCTACGCCGGTCTCCGCAGCCTCGTGCGCGAGGAGCCGGCCCATCGGCCGCAGCAGGTCGTCTTCTACCTCTCGAGCTTCGTCGCCGAACCCTCGTTCCTCGTGGACGTGACGGACGTCTTCGACAGGAAGGTCGCGTCCATCCGCGCCTACGCGAGCCAGTTCTACGACCCACTCTCCGAGGAGCCCCGCACGTTCATCTCCTCGGAGGAGTATTTCCTCGGCATCGAGGCCCGCGCGCAGACGTTCGGCCGCCTGGCCAACGTGCGGCACGCCGAAGCGTTCGTCTCGAACGCGCCGCCCGTCCTGGCCGATCCGGTGGCCGCTTTCGAAGGCTACGAGCCTGAGGATCCCGCCCCCAGGGCGGGATCCCGGTATCCCCGATGAAGATCGGCGTGACCTGCTACCCGACGTTCGGCGGCTCGGGCGTCGTCGCGACCGAGCTCGGCCACGAGCTGGCCGCGCGCGGGCACGACATCCACTTCATCACGTACGCGCTGCCCGCGCGCCTCAACGTCTTCCTCGACCGCGTGAGCTACCACGAGGTCACGGTGCCGGCGTATCCGCTCTTCCAGTACGCGCCTTACGATCTCGCGCTCGCGACCCGGATGCGCGACGTGGCGCTCCACGAGGACCTCGACCTCATCCACGTGCATTACGCGCTCCCGCATGCGATCTCGGCCCATCTGGCGAGGGAGATGCTGGCGGGCGAGAAGAAGAAGCTGGGCGTCGTCACGACGCTGCACGGCACGGACATCACGATCGTCGGCCAGGACCGCTCGTACCTGCCCGTGACGCGCTTCGGCATCGAGCGCTCCGATGCGGTCACGGCCGTCTCGCGGTACCTCGCCCAGGTCACCGTCGACGTGTTCACGCCCGACAAGGAGATCGACATCATCCCCAACTTCGTGGACGGCGAGACCTGGAAGCCAGGGCCCCGCTGTCCGCTCGTGTCGCGGCTCGCCACGTCGGACGCGCGAAAGATCCTCGTGCACGTGTCGAACTTCCGCCCCGTGAAGCGCGTCCTCGACGTCGTCGAGGTCTTCGCGCGCGTGGCCCGGGAGCTGGATGTCTGCCTGCTGATGATCGGGGACGGGCCCGACCGGCCGGCCGCCGAGGAGCTCATTCGCGACAAGGGTCTCGAGGACCGGGCCTTCTTCCTGGGAAACACCCCGGCCGTGCAGGCGGTGATGCCCTCGACCGACCTCTACCTCCTGCCCTCGAACGCCGAGTCGTTCGGGCTCTCGGCGCTCGAGGCGCACGCCTGCGGGGTGCCCGTGCTGGGCTACGCGGTGGGAGGGCTCCCCGAGGTGGTCGTGGATGGCGAGACGGGGTTCCTGCGCGAGGTGGGCGACGTGGACGGGCTCGCCGAGGCCGCGATCGCGCTTCTGGGCGACGAGCCTCGCCACCGGGAGATGTCGCGTGCCGCCCGCGAGCGCGCCGTCGCGCACTTCGGTGTCGAGACCATGGTCCGGCGCTACCTGGCCGTCTATGACCGAGTCCTCGCCGCCCTCTGACGGGCCCGCGCCCAAGAAGAAGCGCGCGCCCTCAGCCCGCAAGCGCGCCGTCGAACCCGTTCCGGAGAACCGCCCGGAGGTCCCGCCCGCTGGCCCCGAGGCGGGCCAGAGCCCGGTACTCGGCGAGGAGCGTCGTGCGGAACAGGCCGGGGTCGTCGGTGCTCAGGGTGGCGCGGACGCCGGCGGCAAGAAGCGTGCGCGCCGGGTGGGCGGCAAGAGCGGGAAGCGCCCCCGTCGCGACGTTGGAGACGAGACACAGGTCCAGGAACGTCCCCCGACGGGCCAGCTCGCGGAGGAGAGCGGGGTCCTCGGCGGCCCGGAAGCCGTGCGCGACGCGCACGGGCCGGAGCCAGCGGAGGGCCTCGGCGACGCTGTCGGGACCGGCCCACTCGCCGGCGTGGACGAGCGGCGCGAGCCCGAGCCGCCTCACGCGCCGGTAGATTCCGGCGAAATCCCGGGCGGGGAGAGACGCCTCGTCGCCGCCCAGCCCGAAGCCCAGGACCCGGCGCCAGGGGACCCGCTCGTGCGCGTCGAGGACGCGTCCGGCGGCCTCGGGGCCCCATTGCCGCACGCTGTCGAGGAGGATCCGGACGCGGCTCCCCGTCCGCGCCTCGAAGCGCGCGAAGACCCCCTCCAGAGCGGGCGCGATCTCCCCGTAGTCGAGCCCCAGGCGCTCGAGGATGGCGGGGGACACGTAGACCTCGGCCCGCGTGACGCGCTCCCGGGAGAGCCGGCGCACGAGATCCCGGGCGACCCGTGCGTCGACCGCGGGCCCCCGCCGGTGCCGGCAAACGTCGCGGTAGAGCTCGAGAAACTGTCCCGGCGAGCCCGGAGGAACGCGCGCCGCGACGGCCGCGAGCGACGGGAAGAGCCCGGTGCCGTCGCGAAGGGAGAGATCCACGAGCGTGCGCGCGGAGACGGCGCCCTCGAGGTGCAGATGCAGCTCGGCCTTCCGGCGGCCGGGGAGGCTCCCGAGAAAGCGGGCGGCGGAGGTGTCGATCGGGCTCAAACGGTGGAAGCATCCTACCGGGCGCCTGGCCCGGCTCCACGAGCCTTCCACACCATCTCGACGCCGTCGGGGGTCGGCACCGTCCAGATCTCTCAGGCCCGAACGGTGGGCCTGCCGCGAGAGCGGCTCTGGCTGCGGGCCCTGGCGCTCGGGATCGACCTCTTCCTGTTTGCCGGTCTTCCCCTGCTGCTTTCGGCCTTCGGCGTCTTCCTGGCGCTTCTGGTCTCCCGGGCGCCCTCCCAGGGGCTGGATGCCGTGTTCCATGCGGCGCAGGTCGCCTTCGTCATCGCGTTCCTCGTTCGGGACCACGGTGGCGCGAGCCCGGGCAAGCGGCTCCTGGGGCTCCGCGTGGTGACCCGCGACCGGCGCCCCCCGGGGCTTCGGGCGTCGGTGCTCCGCAACCTGCCGCTCGTCGTGCCCCTCTGGAACCTGGCCGAGGTCTGGGCCGTCCTGAGGCACCCGGACATGCTCCGAAACGGCGACCGGATCGCAGGGACCCACCTGATCGAGGAGTCCTGAGCGCCCCTCCGAAACTTTTCGGCCCGGCTCTTCGTTCTCAGGGACGGGAGACACCACCATGTTCCACCAGCCGAAGACCCTCGCGCTCGCCCTCACCCTGGCCCTCTCGGCCGTTTCCACCCCGGTTCTCCGGGCTCAGGACGCCGCGACAGACAAGTACGAAAAAGCCTTCGAGCTCAAGGGCATCGACAAGATCCGGGTCCAGAACGTCAACGGCACGATCCGGATCGCCACCTGGGACAAGGACTACGTTCGCGTCTCCGCCGTCAAGAAGGCCCGCGGGGCGCGCGCTGCCGAAGCGCTCCGCAACACCGAGATCCGGGTCTCGAAGAAGGGCTCCCTTCTCGACATCGAGACCATCCTGCCCCGCAGCGACGGAAGCTGGGGCTTCTTCTCCTGGGGCAAGAGGGTTTCCGCCGACGTCTCCTACGAGCTCCTCTCCCCGGCCAGCGTTTCCGTGGATGCCGAGACCGTGAACGGACGCATCTCGACGGAAGGACGGAGAGGCCATGTGGCCGTCAGCACGGTGAACGGCTCGGTGAAGGTCGAGTCCCAGGCCGGAGGGCTCAAGGTGAACACCGTGAACGGCTCGGTCGACGTGGCCTTCTCGGGCGCGTTTCACCGCTCCGACGTGGAGACCGTCAACGGCTCGGTGACCGTTTCGGCCGCGGGGGACTCCTCGATCCGCTATCAGCTCCAGACGGTGAACGGTCGCATCGAATCGGAGTTTCCCGACCTGACCGTCGAGGGCAAATGGGGCCCCAAGACGGCGCGAGGCAGCGTGAACGGCGGCAAGGAGGAGCTCAACGTCGAGACCGTCAACGGCGAGGTGCGGCTCGTGGTGACGAACGCGCGGGAAGCGCGGTAGAGCCTCCTCTTCATCCCCTTCCGGGCCCCGAAAACACATCAGGGGAACCCTTGCGGGTTCCCCTGATTCGTTTGGAGAATTGGTGCCCTGGGCCAGACTCGAACTGGCATGGATTGCTCCACACGCCCCTCAAACGTGCGCGTCTACCAATTTCGCCACCAGGGCTGGGGGCCTTGAGGGACGTGGATGATAGCGTGCCGGGACCCGTTGTCCAGCGGAAAAGGGAAGACGGCTGGCCGTCGCCCTACTTGGTGGCGGGAGCCGACGTCGCCGCGGGAGCCTCGGTCGCTGGAGCCGCGGTCGCAGGGACGGTGGAAGGAGCGGTCGCAGGAGCGGTCGCGCCGGACGGCGTGACCGGCACGGCGATTCCGGTCGCCGGAGACATCGGTGCGGGCGCCGCGGGAGCCGGAGCGGCCACCGGAGCGGCCTTCTTGGCTTCCTTGGCGACGACGGACCCCTTCGGGGTCGCCTGGATCATCGAGATCGCCACGGCCAGGACAGAGAACGCCACGAAAGACCAGGTCGTGATCTTCTCGAGCAGCGTCGTCGCGCCGCGCGCGCCAAACGTCGTCTGCGACGACGAGGCGCCGAAGGCGCTCGCGATATCGGCACCCTTGCCCTGCTGCAGCAGCACGACGAGGATGAGGAAAACGCACACGATGATGTAGATTGGAACGAGTACGTAAAGCATCTGTTCTCCGGAAGTTGCGGGATCGCGCGAACCGCGGCTCGCGACGGAACCGCAGATGATAGCCGAAGGAGACCATGGACGAGAATGAGGAGGGAGGAGCTCCCGGGGTCGCGGCGTTGACCGGCCGTCCCGTGGTCGCTCCGACGCGATCGAAGCGAGAGCTCGCCTGGCTGGCGGCGCTCCTCGTCACGGGAGCGGTCGTCGCCGCGTTCCGGGCCCAGTTCCTTTTCACGGGTGAGGTTCTCTCCCGCTGGAACGACTCGATCGTCTGGTACTGGACCCCGGAGTTCAGCCGGGGCACGCTGCTCCTCGGCGTGGCCTGCGCGCTCGCGGCCGTCGCCTCGATGTGGCTCTCCCGGGGTGCCGCGTTCGGTCCGGCTGCCGCCAGGATGCTCGCGGCGACGCGGCTCTCGATCTTCCTTCCAGCGGCTCTGAGCGCACTCGGCACGGCCCTCTTCGTGATCCGCGGAGAGTCGGGTCTCGTGCGGGCCCTCTGGCTGGCGAGCATGGCGGCCCTCGTCGGGCTGCTCCTGCGAGACCACGTTCCCGATGCGGAGCGGCCCTGGTCCCGTCTCGAGATCCTCGGGATCGGGGTGCTCACCGCGCTCGGCTTCTGGCTTCGCTACTACCAGCTCGCGACCCTCCCGCAGCACACCGACAACGACGTCGCTCTCATGGGGGCCTACACGCTGGATCTGATGGACCAGAAGGACGCGCGGCTCTTCGGTCTCTATGCCTCGGACCACCTGCTTTCGTTCCACCAGATCCTGGCGCTCGGGATGCGGCTCTTCGGCCTCGATCACGAGGGTCTCGTCATGACCTCGGTGCTGGCCGGCACGGCCACGATCCCGGCGCTCTATCTTCTCGGCCGGGAGCTCTTCGGCCGCGGCGCCGGATTCGTCGCGGCGTCGCTCCTGACGGTCTCGTACACGCACTACCACTTCAGCCGGATCCTGTTCGGCCCCCTTCCCACGTTCCTCCTGACCCTCGGGATCGCCCTTCTCTTCCGGGGCTTCCGGACGGGCGCTCCCCTGCATTTCGCGAGCGCCGGGCTCCTCTGCGGCCTGGGACTCCACACGTACTACTCGGGACGAGTCGGCCCGGTGATCCTGGGTTGCCTCCTGCTGGCCTCGGTCACTCTCGTGAAGCGCGGGCAACGGCCCGCCCCGAAAGCCTGGGCCTGGGTGATCTTCGGCGGGATCCTGGCCTTCGGACCGATGCTCGCCTACATGGTCATGGAGCTCCGCCTCTTCACCGGTCGCGGCCACGAGGTCGCGCTCTGGAACCCGAGGGTTTGGGCCCACTCCATGGGGAAATACAAGGCGACCGGAGCCTACGACGTCCTCGTGAACCAGGTCCGCGCGACGTTCCTCACGTTCCACCTATATGGCGACGGCAGCCCCCACTTCGCGTTTCCGCGGCCGATGGTCTCCTCGTTCACGGCCGCCTTGGGAGTCCTCGGCCTCGGGGTCTGCCTCACGCGCATCCGGGCCCTCGCCTACTTCCTGCCCGTAGCCTGGCTGGTCCTCACGCTCGTCCTCGGGGGGGTCATCACCGCGGACCCGCCGTACTGGCCGCACCTCAACATCGTGCTGCCTGCCGTGATGCTGCTCGCCGGACTCGGGGCCCGGCTCGTGGTCCTCTCGGTCGCACGCCCGGCGCCTGCCACCCGGTACGCCGTCTGGGCCCTCATCGCCGTGATGGTCGCCGTGTCGGGAGTGAAGAACTGGTTCGTCTACGTCGACTTCGCGGGATCCGACGCCGGTCCCCGGGTCGCGGCGAGCCGGTTCCTGCGCAGGCTTCCGCCCGAGACGCGGGTTTTCGTCGCGAGCGACGTGACGGGCTGGGAGGAGTACGCGTTCCGTTTCTGGAACCGCGACAAGGAAGGGAAGAACCTGCGCGGCGAGGATCGCGAAAAGCTCGACCTGCCGGTCGACCGGCCGTTCATCGTCCTGCTCTTCGAGGTCGAAGAGCTTCTCCCCCGCCTGCAGGAGAAATACCCGGACGGTGTCACCCGAATCCGTCGCGACACGGCCGGAAAGCTGCTCAACGTCTTCTTCGTGAACTTCCCGGGAGGGGGGTTCCACCCCGTGAAGGCGACCGATCCGCCCGACAGGACGGCGGGCTGGGCCGCCGTCGCGCTGGTGGTCGGTGTCTGGCTCGCGGGCGTCGTCTGGATGAGGCGAAAAGCCTCCCCGGAGGTCGAGCCGCCCCGCCCCGCATAGGCGGCGACAACCCCCGCGACCCTCAGTCCGGGACGGTTCGCCTCGCGGCGCGTGCGATCGCGAGGAACGACGCGACCTTCAGGGAGGCCCCGCCGACCAGCGCGCCGTCGATGTCCTCCTCCTCGAAGAGCGCCGCGGCGTTCTCGGGCGTCACCGAGCCGCCGTAAAGGATCCGGATCTTCTCGGCGGCTTCCTTCCCCCAGAAGCTCCGGACCATCTCGCGCAGGGCGCGGTGCACGTCGGCCGCCATCGCGGGAGTCGCCGAGCGGCCGGTGCCGATGGCCCAGACCGGCTCGTAGGCCAGCACGAGACCCCGGGGCGCGGCCTCCGGGAAGGCCTCGAGCGCGCTCATCTGCTTGCTCAGCGCGCGTTCCGTGGTGCCCGCCTCGCGCTCGCCCAGGGTCTCGCCCACGCAGTAGAGCGGGGTGATGTAGGCCTCCGCGAGGCGCTCGATCTTGCGGGTCAGGTCGATCTCGTGCTCGTTGCGGTAACGCCGCCTCTCGCTGTGTCCCACGATGACCTGGGTGACGCCGCAGGCCTTCAGCATCTCGGCCGAGACCTCGCCGGTGTGGGGTCCCGAGACTTCCTGGTAAACGTCCTGCGCGAGGAGATGCACGAGAGAGGGGCCGACCGTGGCGCCCACGCGGTCCAGCGCGGGATACGGCGGCGCGATGCCGAGCTCGACGTCCTCGGGAAGCCCGCCCTCGACCGAGAACAGCTCCTCCACGAAGAGCTGCGCCTCGTAGGGCGTCTTGTTCATCTTCCAGTTGCCGACGACGTAGCGGCGTCTCACCTCGTGAACCTCCGCAGATCCTAGAGCAGCGCGTCCACCGCGGGCAGCGGCTTGCCGCTCACGAAATCGAGCGACGCACCGCCGCCCGTCGAGACGTGCGAGATCTTCTCCGCGAGGCCCGCGGCGTTGATGGCCTCGACGCTCTCGCCGCCTCCCACGACGGTGAAGCCCTCGCAAGCGGCGAGCAGGGTCGCGACCCCGAACGTCCCCTGGTCGAAGGGCTTGGTCTCGAAGACACCCATCGGCCCGTTCCAGAAGACCGTCCGGGCGGTGGCGAGGAACCGGCGGAACATCTCGAGCGTCTTCGGCCCGACGTCCAGCGCGGCCTCGCCGGACGGGATCCCGTCGATGGGCACGACGTGAGCCTGATCCGCGGCCGCGAGAGAGGGCGCGACCTGGAAGTCCGACGGGAGGACGAGGGAGACGCCCCGCTCCTTGCAGCGGTCCATGACCTTGCGCGCGATGGGAACCCCATCCGGCTCGACGAGGGACTTGCCGGTGGGCAGGCCCATGGCGGCGACGAAGTGGTTTGCCATGCCGCCGCCGATGAGCACGACGTCGGCCTTCTCCACGAGCGCCTCGAGGGCCGCGATCTTCCCCAGGATCTTGGCGCCTCCGAGGATGGCTGCGAACGGACGCTCGATGTCGGTCACGACGCGGGAGAGGGCCTCGAGCTCCTTCTTCATGAGGAAGCCCACGCCCCGGGCGTCCTTGGCGTAGTACTCGGCCATCCCGCAGGTCGAAGCGTGTGCCCGGTGGGCCGTGCCGAACGCGTCGTTCACGTAGACGTCGGCGAGGCGCGACATCGCGCGGGCGAACTCGGGGTCGTTCCCCTCCTCGCCGGGGTGGAAGCGCACGTTCTCGAGGAGCGCGACATCACCGTTCGCGAGCGCCTTGACCGAGGCCTCCGTGGCCGCGCCGACGCAGTCCGGAAGGAAGACGACCGGGGACCCGAGGTGAAGGGCGAGCTTCTCCGCGGCCGGGCGAAGCGTGTACTTGAGATCCGGCGCGCCCTTGGCCTTGCCCAGGTGCGAGGCCAGGATCACGCGGGCGCCCTGCTCGCGCGCGTAGCGAATGGTCGCCAGCGCCTCCACGATGCGGGTGTCGTCCTTGACGACACCGTCCTTCACGGGGACGTTGAAGTCGACCCGGAGGAAGAGGCGTTTTCCCGAGAGAGACAGGGTGTCGATCGAGCGGGGCAGCGTCGCCATCGTGACTCCTCGAAGGTGCCGGAGCCCGCAGAAGGGGCGGGATCCGGCGATCTGAAACGGTCCCCGCAGTATGCCGCAACCGATGGGGGCGGCCCTATTCCGGGACCGGCGCGGTTCTCGTCTCACGCCCGTACACTCGGTCGCTCATGACGCTCCTCACCACGACGGTCGTTCCCTGGCGCTTCGAGAACGGAACGCTGCACCTCCTCGACCAGCGGCTCCTGCCCCACGAGGAGGCGTGGCTCGTCTGCGACGACGCGGCGAAAACGGCGGATGCGATCCGCACGCTCGCGGTGCGCGGCGCTCCGCTCATCGGCGTCGCGGCCGCGCTCGGCCTCGCCGCGGAGGCGCGTCGCCACGAAGGCGATATCGCGTTCGAAGATCGTGTGTCGGCGGCCGCGCGCCTCCTCGCGGCCGCCCGGCCGACGGCCGTGAACCTGCCCCTCGCCATGGCCCGTCTCCTCGCGGTGCTCGGGGCCACGCGTGGAGCAGCGAACGGTGCGCGCATCGCAGCGCTCGCGGCCGCGGCGCTGGCTCTCGCCGAAGAGGACCGCGCGTCCTGCGAGGCGCTCAGCCGCCACGGCGCGGCCTGGCTCGCCGCGCGGATCGCGCCGGGGCCCGCGACGCTCCTCACGCACTGCAACGCGGGCGCGCTCGCGACGGCCGGAATCGGCACCGCGCTGGGCGTCGTGCGGGCTCTCGCGGCGGACCGGGCCGTCGCCGTCCTCGCCGACGAGACGCGCCCGTTTCTCCAGGGCGCCCGGCTCACGGCGTTCGAGCTCCAGAGGGACGGCATTCCCGTGACGCTGCTCCCCGACGTGGCGGCGGCCTCGGTGCTCGCGTCGGGCCGGGTGAGCGCGGTCGTCGTCGGCGCCGACCGCATCGCCGCGAACGGCGACGTCGCGAACAAGGTCGGTACCTACGGCGTGGCGCTCGCGTGCCGGGCGCACGGAATCCCGTTTCTCGTGGCCGCGCCAACGACCACCCTGGACCTTGCCTGCGCAACGGGCGCGGCGATCCCCATCGAGCTTCGCGAGGGCGAAGAGGTTCTCTTCATTCCGTCGGCTCACGGCCCGGTGTCGATCGCGCCGCGGGGCGTGCCCGCGCTCTACCCGGCGTTCGACGTCACGCCCGCCGCTCTCGTCTCGGCCATCGTCACCGAGCGGGGCGTCGCCGAAGCTCCGTACGAGGAGACGCTCGCGCGGTTCGCGCGCGAAGGCGAAGAGGCCTGGAAGCGCACGTGACGCTCGTCCTGGGCATCGAGAGCTCCTGCGACGAGACGTCGATCGCGCTCGTCGACGGAGACGGCCGCATCCTGTCGTCGGTCGTCGCGTCGCAGTTCGACGCGCACCGGAGGTTCGGGGGTGTCGTGCCCGAGATCGCCGCGCGGGCTCACCTCACGAACCTGCCCGTTCTGCTCGACGAAGCTCTCGCCCTGGCCGCGGTGCGCCTCGAGGACGTCACCCTCGTGGCGGCCACCGCGGGGCCCGGCCTCGTCGGTGCGCTCCTCGTGGGCCTCTCCGAGGGGAAGGGCCTCGCCATGGGTCTCTCCGTCCCGTTCGTTCCGGTGCACCACATCGAGGCGCATGCGCTCTCGGCGTTCCTCTCGCTCGAGGGTCCGGCCCGGCCGATCCCCGAGCGCTTTGCCGCGCTCGTCGTCTCGGGCGGGCACACGCACGTGTTTCTCTTCGAAGCAGGACGCATCGAGCTGCTTGCGAGGACGCGCGACGATGCCGCGGGCGAGGCGTACGACAAGGTCGCCAAGATGGCCGGGCTGGGCTATCCGGGCGGCCCGCTCGTGGACCGGCTCGCGGCGCGCGGCCGCATCGAGGAGCCGTTCGCGGTGGCCCGCTTCAAGGACGGCTCGCCCGACTTCAGCTTCTCCGGTCTCAAGACGGCCGTGCGCGAGCGGCTGGAGGCCCAGGGTCTCCGCAGCACGGCCGGCCAGGAAACCCTGCCCGAGGAGGCCGCCCCCGAGGCTCTGCGGAACACGTTCGCCGCGTTCCAGGAGGCCGTCGTCGCCCAGCTCGAGGACCGGCTGACGCTCCTTTGGAACCGCGAGGCTTTCCGGGTGCTCTCGGTTTCCGGCGGCGTCGCGGCCAACGGCCTTCTCCGCGAGCGGCTGCCCCGGTGGGGGGGTCGATACGGCGTCGAGGTGCTCCTGCCCGCCCGCGCGCTGACGTCCGACAACGCGGCGATGATCGCGTTCGCGGGGCTGGTGCGCCGGCGTGAGGGCCGCTCCGACGAAGGCCTGGCCGCCGTCGCGCGGTCCCGCTGGCCGCTGGTCCGTTGACCGAGGCCCCCGGAATCGGCCTCCCGACCGCCGTCGCCTAGAATCGGGGGTTCGGCGGCCCGACGGCCGCCCGGCCGCCTTCGGCCACAGGACGCTATGACCGACCCTTCTCGCATCCGGAACTTCTCGATCGTCGCCCACATCGACCATGGGAAGACCACGCTTTCCGACCGCATCCTCGAGATCACGGGAGCCCTCACGGCCCGGGAGATGACCGAGCAGGTCCTCGACGACAACCCGATCGAGAAGGAGCGCGGCATCACCATCAAGGCCCGCGCCGTCACGCTCAACTACAAGGCCGAGAACGGCGAGAAGTACGTCTTCAACCTCATCGACACGCCGGGACACGTGGACTTCACGTACGAGGTCTCGCGCTCCCTCGCGGCCTGCGAGGGAGCGGTCCTCGTGGTCGACGCGACGCAGGGCGTCGAGGCCCAGACGCTCGCGAACGCCTATCTCGCGATCCACAACAACCTCACGATCGTGCCGTGCATCAACAAGGTCGATCTGCCTTCCGCCGTGCCCGAGATGGCCCGCGAGCAGATCGAGGAGGTCATCGGCATCCCCGCGGCCCACGCCGCCCTCACGTCGGGCAAGGTGGGCACCGGCGTGCGCGATCTCCTCGAGCAGATCGTCCACGAGATCCCGCCTCCGCAGGGCGATCCCGACGCGCCCCTCAAGGCCCTTCTCTTCGACTCCTGGTTCGACGCCTACCGCGGCGTGACCTGCCTCGTCCGCGTGCGGGACGGAGTGATCAAGAAGGGCACGAAGATCCTCTTCATGGGCACGGGCCAGACGGCCGAGGTCCAGGAGGTCGGGGTCTTCAACCCGAAGCAGCTCGTCGTGCCCCAGCTGGGCGTGGGCGACGTCGGCTACGTCATCGCGGGCATCAAGGAGCTTCTCGCCACCAAGATCGGCGATACGCTCACCGGAGCCGAGAGGCCCACCGAGCAGGCTCTGCCCGGGTTCCAGGACGTGAAGCCCATGGTCTTCGCGTCGCTCTTCCCCACGGAATCCGACGACTACGAGAGCCTCCGCGACGCGATGGAGAAGCTGAAGCTCAACGACGCGAGCTTCACGTTCGAGCCCGAAAGCTCCACGGCCCTCGGTTTCGGCTTCCGCTGCGGCTACCTGGGCCTCCTGCACATGGAGATCGTCCAGGAGCGGCTGGAGCGCGAGTTCAACCTCTCGCTCGTCACGACCGCGCCGTCGGTGCCCTACAGGGTCACGACGACCCGGGGAGAGATCCTCGAGATCTCGAACCCGGTGAAGCTCCCCGACCCGCAGTACATCGAGAAGATCGAGGAGCCCTACATCCTCGCGACCATCATCACGAAGGACGAGTTCCTGGGCGGAATCCTCGCGCTCGCCGAGGAGCGGCGCGGCAAGCAGGTGAGCCTCGAGTACGCGGGCACGAGCCGCGCGGTGCTGAAGTACGAGCTGCCCCTCAACGAGGTCGTCCTGGATTTCTACGACAAGCTCAAGTCCATCTCGCGCGGGTACGCATCCTTCGACTACCAGCTCCTCGAGTACCGCCCGGGCGATCTCGTGAAGCTCGACATCCTCATCAACGGGGACCCGGTGGACGCCCTCGCGTTCATCGTCTACCGCGGCAAGTCGCAGGACAAAGGCCGCGCGCTCGTCGACAAGATGAAGGAGATGATCCACTCGCAGATGTTCGAGGTGATCATCCAGGCGGCCATCGGGGCCAAGATCATCGCGCGCTCGACCGTCAAGGCGCTCCGCAAGAACGTCATCGCCAAGTGCTACGGCGGCGACATCACGCGCAAGAAGAAGCTCCTCGAGAAGCAGAAGGAAGGCAAGAAGCGCATGAAGAAGGTCGGCCGTGTGGACCTTCCGCAGGAGGCCTTCCTCGCCGTCCTCCGGGTCGACTGAGCCCGCGGGGCCGCAGGGTTTGAAGACGGCGCGGGAGTACCTCGAGGCGATTCTGGTCGCGGTGCTCCTCGCGCTCTTCGCCAAGGCGTTTCTCTTCGAGGCGTTCGAGATCCCGTCGTCCTCGATGGAGACGACCCTCCTGCCCGGGGATCACGTGCTCGTGAACAAGTTCCTCTACGGGAAGCACGAGGGGCCGTGGCGACGGATCCTCCCGCACCGGGATCTCTCCCTCGGCGACGTCGCGGTCTTCCGGAGCCCCGAGACTCCCGAGGTCGATCTCATCAAGCGCGTGACGGGCCTGTCCGGCGACCTCATCGAGCTGCAAGACAAGGCGCTCCGCCGCAACGGGCGCCCCGTGCCCGAGCCCTGGGCGATCCACCGGGACGAGCGGGTCTACACCCGCGAGAGCGGAGCGCCCGACGCGGTGAGACGCAGGGACGATTTCGGACCCTTCGAGGTGCCCCGGGCGTCCTTTTTCGCCATGGGGGACAACCGGGACGAATCGCGGGACTCGCGGGCCTGGGGCGTCGTGGACCTCGGGCTCCTCAGGGGCCGGGCCGTTCTCGTGTACTGGTCGTACGACACCGGGGCGGCCCCGCGGTTCACGGGACGTGCGGCGGGACTTCGCAGGCTTCTCGACACCGCGCTAAACTTCCCGAAACGCACCCGCTGGGGCCGCTCGTTTCTGCTCGTGACGGCACGGGAAACGAACCCGGGCCGCAATTCCGAACCCGGGGTTTCTCGATCCCCCGAAACCCCTCGGGGAAAACAACGAAGAGGAGCTTAGACACATGACGCCGAGAGTCATCCGGAAGCAGCGGGGAGAAGGGGTCGCCAAGCTCCTCTTCAGTCTCGCGTTTTTCTTCGTCGCCGCGATCAGCATCGTGAAGATCGCGCCGGTCCATATCGCGGGGAACGCGGTGAAGGACCAGATGGAGGAGGAGTCCAACTTCGGCTTCTCCAAGCCCGACGACAAGATGAGGTACGCCATCTGGAAGAAGGCCGTGGACGAGGGCGCGCCGATCACGCTTCAGGACATCAAGATCAACCGGGCGGGCAGCAAGATCCGCATCTCGCTCAAGTACACCAAGAAGGTGAAAGTCTTCGGGTACGAGTACATCTACGCGTTCGACCACGAAGTGGAGAAAGAGATCTTCTAGTGTCTTGGGGGCACCATGGCCGGTGCCCCCAAACCCCCTCCGAGCCAATCGCTGGCTTTTCCGGGGCATCGCTCGTGGCGCCGGTGCCCCCAAACCCCCTCCGAGCCAATCGCTGATTTTCCGGGATTGGTCTGAAAACGAGGTCCCTTTCCTGAAGGCTCCCGAGAACGGCGGGGCTCCCGCCCCGCCCACCGTTCGTATCGACGTGTTCCTGGACGTGGCCTGCCTCTTCCCCACGAGGTCTCAGGCCTCGGCCGCCTGCAAGGGCGGCAAGGTGGACGTCAACGGACACGCCGCGGCTCCCCACAAGCTCGTCAAGGCCGGCGACGCGCTGTCCGTCACGTTCGCTCACGGAAAGAGGACGTTCGTGATCAAGGGGATCACAGACAAGCACCGTCCCAAAGCCGAGGCCCGGCTCCTCTACGAAGAGACGACCCCTGCCCCGCCACCGGAGGTCCTCGAGGCCCGCAGGCTCGAGCGGCTCCTCGCTCCGCGAAGGGAAGATACCGGGAAGCTCCAGAAGAAAGACCGCCGCGAACGGGAGAAGCTCCGCGGTCGGTGAGACCATCGGCCCATGAGAATCCTGCTCTACACCGGAAAGGGAGGGGTCGGGAAGACCACCGTCGCTGCGGCAACGGGGCTCGCGCTCGCGAGAAAGGGACTCCGCACGCTCGTGATGTCCGTCGACGCCGCGCACTCCCTCGCGGATTCCTTCGACCTGCCGGTCCTGCTCACCGACAAGAGCCGGGGCGCCGTCGTGCCCGTTGCGGAGAACCTCTGGATCCAGGAGGTCGACGTGACCGAGGAGATCCAGCGGAACTGGAAGGAGATATCGGGGTACATCTCGACGCTCCTCGCCGTCACCGGGGTCGAGGAGGTCCTCGCCGAGGAGCTCGCGATCTTTCCCGGAATGGAAGAGGTCTCCGCGCTGCTGTACGTGAACCAGTACGCGCGCGAAAAGGCCTACGACGTCCTCATCCTGGACTGCGCGCCCACCGGGGAGTCCCTGAGATTCGTTTCGCTGCCGCCCACTCTCGACTGGTACATGAAGAAGCTCTTCCGCCTCGAGCGCTCTCTCCTCAAGGTCGCGCGGCCGATGATGAGGAAGATGACCGACGTTCCGCTGCCCGGAGACGCCTACTTCGAGAACGTGCAGTCGCTGGCCGCCAAGCTCGACGGCGTGGATGCCCTCCTCAAGGACCCGAAG
>JAEUQS010000273.1 GCA_016789625.1 Acidobacteriota bacterium
CCCTACGCGCTTTCACTCCGGCATGGCGAGCTGGGGATCGTGTCGAACTCGCCCGAGCTTCTCCTCGCCGTCGCGAACGGAATCGCCGAGAGCCGGCCGATCAAGGGGACGATCGCGCGAGGCCTCACGGAGGTGTCGGACGCCGTTCAGCGCGCGCTCCTCCTCGCGTCCGCGAAGGACGCCGCGGAGCACGTCATGATCGTCGACCTCGTGCGGAACGACCTCGGCAAGGTGGCGGAGCCGGGGGGCGTCGACGTCCCGGAGCTGCTCGCCCTTCGCACCTACCGTCATCTCCACCATCTGGAGTCGACGGTCAGGGCGCGGCTCGCGCCCCACTCAAAGCTCTCGGACGTTCTCCTCGCGGTTCTCCCCGGAGGCTCGATCACCGGGGCGCCGAAGCGGTCCGCGCTCGGGTTCATCCGGGCGCTCGAGCCCTCGCCGCGCGGTCCGTACACGGGCGCGGTCGGGCTGGTGCGCGGAGACGGCACGGCGATCTTCAACGTGCCGATCCGGACGGCCATCGTCTCGCCTGCCGGCGTCGACTATCACTCCGGGGGCGGCATCGTGTGGGACTCGGAGGCGCGGTCCGAGTGGCTCGAGACGGAGACGAAATCGCGCGAGTTCGAGCGCGTCATGGCGGGAGAGAGCGGATGAGCGACGAGACGAACGGTCCGGTTCCCTTCGACAGTCCGGCCGTGGAGCGCGGGATGGGCTTCTTCGAGACGGTCCTCCTCGTGGGCCGGAGCGCGGTGCTTTTCGCTGCGCACGCCGAGCGGCTGCTGGCGACGCTGCGGCGCTTCGATCTGCCGGCTCCCGCGCCCGAAGGGCTGCTCGAGGGCTCGAAACGCGCGGCCCACGGGCTCGCGGACGACGGTACGGAGCGGGCGCTCCGGCTCTCGTGGATCGCCGTCGGATCCGACCTCGACGACGCGGCGTCCTGGCGGCTCGATGCGAGCGTCCGCGCGATTCCGGCCACCACGCTCGCACGGAGAAACGGAGCCCACGCGATCACCCTCTCCGCGGACCTCCAGCGAGACACGCCCGGCATGAAGTCGACGAGCTACGCGTCGGCCGTCCTCGCGCTGCGGGAGGCCCGCAGGCATGGGGCCGACGAAGGGCTCTTCGTCACAGCGTCCGGCAGCTATCTCGAAGGGGCGTCGACGGGCCTCGTCGCGGTCACACCCGAGGGCTGGTTCGCCGCGGAAGGGGCGGCGCTCCCGAGCGTGACCGTGGCGGCGTTCCTCGGTGACGGGCTCCTCAGGCGGCCGCTCCGCGAGATCGATCTGCGGGCTGGGTCAGTGCTGCTGGGCTCTCTGACGCTCGCAGCGCCCCTCGTGACGCTCGACGCTTCGCCCTGCGCCGTACCGGCGGCCCTCGTCGACAGGATCGCCACGTTCAATCTCAGGCTTCGAGAGGATCCGGCGATCGCGACGGCGCTATGACCCTCTGGTCCCAGCGTTTCACGAGCGCGTGCCCGAGAGGGACGACGAGGATCCCGAACACGAGGCCCGCCGCGACGTCGATGAAGTAGTGGTACCGGCAGAACACGGTGGCCACGAAGAGGCCGAGAGCGAACGGCAGGAAACCGAGGAACGTCCTTTTCGAACGCCGGGCCGCCTCGACGAGGACGGCGACGGTGATCATCGTGTGGCCCGAGGGAAAGCAGTTTCGCTTGTTCCTCTCGAGCTTGTTGAGCGTCTCGTCGATCACGCGCGAGATGGTTCCGCGAGGGAGTGGTCCTCCGTGCGTCACGGTGAATCGCGGCCCGATGGCCGGGACGAAGAAGTAGCCCACGTAGCTCGCATAGAACGCGAGGACCATGGTGAAGACGTACGCGTGGAACGGGCTCGTGCCTTTGTGAGTGGTGGGTGCTCCGGCACGCCGCTCGTCGCGCCACACGAGCACGCCCATGATGATCGGATGGAAGTAGTAGAGAACGTAGCAGAGCGTGAGAACGTCGAGCAGGAACGGCGTCGCCAGGGGCTCGAGGAGCACCGTGGGGTCTCCTCCGAAGATCATCCGGTCGATCGCGATGAGAGTCGCGTCGCGATCGATGGGGTGGATCGCCCGGATGAAAGGGCCGAGGCCGTCGAAGATGGCCAGGATGACGAGGATCGGGTAGTAGTCGCCGACGACGCCTGCGACCTTGGACTGCGGAAAGCGGGCCCGCATCCACGCGATGAGGAACGGGACGCATCCGGCCACGGCCATCACGGCGATCCCGTGTCGATCCTCCATCGCCCGGAAGTGGAGAAGGCCTCCGAGGGCCAGGCCCCAGCCCATGAGGATGCTCAGAACGTCGACGGGCGCGAAACGCACGGCGCTTTGTAGCACGCGGAACCTCAGGTAACTTGCAGCAGATGCTCCGCGTGCTCCTCACCCTCGTTCTGGCTTTGGGCGCCTCGGCGGCCGTGAGCCAGGGGCCCGCGAAGTCGCGGGCGCCGGGCCCCGCTGTGGTCCTCTCGCTTTCGGGGGAGGTCCACGCCGTGGCCGCGGACTACATCGCGAGCGGGCTCGGACAGGCCGCCCAGGGCAGCGCTCCGTTCGTGGTCCTCGTGATCGACACGCCGGGAGGCCGGCTCGACGCGACACGCGACATCACGAGGGCGATCCTGGCCTCGCAGGTTCCGGTCGTGGGCTTCGTCTCGCCGCCCGGCGCGCAGGCCGCTTCGGCAGGCTTCCTGATCCTCATGGCGTGCGACGTCGCGGCCATGGCTCCCGGCACGAACGCCGGAGCCGCGTCTCCCGTCGGCGGCGAAGGGCAGGATCTCGGGGACACGCTCAAGAAGAAGGTCTCCGAGGACGTCTCGGCGCTGCTCAGGTCCGTGGTGGCGCCGCGGGGACGCCCGGTGGATGCCGCGGTCGCGACGATCGCCGAAGCGAAGTCGTATTCGGAGACCGAGGCCCTCGAGAAGAAGCTCGTGGAGGTCGTCGCCCGCGATCTGCCGGATCTCCTCGAGAAGCTCGACGGACTCACGGCCAAACGGGTCGGCCGGCCCGACGCCCTGCTCGCCGCCGGCAAGATCGCGACGCGAGAGATCCCGCTCACGCGGCTCCAGAAGGTCGTGGGGGTCATC
The DNA here is from genome assembly GCA_016789625.1 of Acidobacteriota bacterium. Lineage (GTDB taxonomy): Bacteria > Acidobacteriota > Thermoanaerobaculia > UBA5066 > UBA5066 > JAEUQS01. The sequence goes on from JAEUQS010000273.1 coordinate 3,078, forward strand.
GCGAACCCGGCGATCACGAGCCTCCTCTTCCTCGTGGGTCTCGTGGGGATCTACTCCGAGCTGCAGCACCCGGGCGCGATCTTCCCCGGCGTCCTCGGCGCGGTCTGCCTCCTCCTCGCGCTCTTCGCGATGTCGGTGCTGCCCACGAATGCCGCGGGCATCGCGCTGATCCTCCTGGGCGTGCTGTTCTTCGTCCTCGAGGTGAAGCTCACGGCCCATGGCCTCCTCGCGATCAGCGGCGGCGTCGCGGTGGTGCTGGGTGCTGTGCTGCTCTTCCACCAGAGCGACTTCGCGCCCCGCGGCGAGCTGGTGTTCGTGGCCGGCGCGGGCGTCGCGGCGGCGCTCGTGATGGCGGGGCTGTCGTTCGCGGCGCTGGCGGCGCAGAGAAGACCCATCCAGACGGGAGATCACGTTCTGCTCGGGCAGGTGATTCCCGTACGTGCGGAGATCGACGGGCTGGGCAAGGTGTTCGTCGACGGCGCCATCTGGACGGCCCGTTCGCGATCCCGCGTTCCCGAGGGAGCGCTCGTCCGTGTGGTGGGCGTGGAGGGCCTCGTTCTCGACGTCGACCTGGTGCGAAGCGCGGAACGCGCGGAGCCGAACGGCCTGGTGCGAAGCGCGGAACGCGCGGAGCCGCTCTCTCCCGAAAAGTCCCAACCCCCGAAGGAGCAAACATGAACCCCGAGCTGCCCGCCACCGGCTTCCTGTTCCCCGCGCTGGTCGTGGCGATCTTCTTCCTCGCGAAGTGGGTCAACATCCTGAACGAGTACGAGAGGGCCGTGACGTTCCGGCTCGGACGCCTCGCCCCGGCGCCCAAGGGGCCGGGCCTGGTGCTCATCTTCTGGCCCATCGACAAGATGGTGCGCGTTTCCCTGCGCACCGTGACGCTCGACGTGCCCCCGCAGGACGTCATCACGCGCGACAACGTCTCGGTGAAGGTCAATGCGGTCGTCTACTTCCACGTGATGGAGCCCGGGAAGGCGATCGTGAAGGTCGAGAACTACATGTACGCGACCTCCCAGCTCGCGCAGACGACCCTCCGCTCGGTGCTCGGCCAGGCGACGCTCGACGAGTTGCTCTCCAAGCGGGAAAAGCTCAACGACAGCCTCCAGGAGATCCTGGACCGGCACACGGATCCCTGGGGT
>JAEUQS010000274.1 GCA_016789625.1 Acidobacteriota bacterium
GGCCGAGGCCAACCTCTCGTACACGAAGATCGCGTCGCCCATCTCGGGCGTCGTCGTGGCCCGGCAGATCGACGTGGGCCAGACCGTCGCGGCCTCGTTCCAGGCACCCACGCTCTTCACCATCGCCCAGGACCTCACGAAGATGCAGGTGCTCACGAACATCGACGAGGCGGACATCGGACGCGTGAAGGAAGGCCAGAAGGCCGTCTTCAGCGTGGACGCCTTTCCCGACGGCAGCTTCTCGGGCAATGTCTCCCAGATCCGCCTCTCGCCCCAGACCGTGCAGAACGTCGTGACGTACCCGGTGCTCCTCGACGTCGCGAATCCCGAAGGGCGCCTCCGGCCCGGGATGACGGCCAACGTCCAGATTCCGGTGGATTCCCGCGAGGACGTGCTCCGGGTACCGAACGCGGCGCTTCGCTTCAAGCCCTCGCCCGACATGCTCGTCGCCGAGAAGGCGCCGCCGGCCGCGGGCGCGGCCGCCGCGCCCGAAGGGGACGCGAAGCCCGCGGAGGAACCGAACGGTGCCGGCGGAAAGAAGGACGGCGAGGGAGCGCGGCCCGGGGCCGCGGGCGAGCCTGCGGCGTCGGGTGGCGGACGCCGGGGAGGACGCGGCGCCGGTGGACCTCCCGGAGCCCGCGGCGGCGGCGGCCGCGGCTCCTCCCGGAGCGGAACGGTCTACGTCGAGGCGGGCAAGGGCAAGCTCCGGGCCGTGAACGTGCGAACGCTCATCACCGACGGGAACTACACGGCGATCGTCTCGAAGGATCTTGCCGAAGGCGATTCCGTGGTGCTCGGGCTCGCGACCTCGAAGGCCGGACAGTCGGCGGGCGGCGGAGCCGGGCGTCCCCCGAACCTGGGTGGGGGCGGCGGCGGCATGGGCCGCCGGAACTAGGGCCAGACCGTGAAGGACGTGAACGTCATCGAGATCCGGGATCTCACCCGGATCTACACGATGGGGGAGAACGAGGTCCGCGCGCTCGACGGCGTGACGCTCTCGATCGCCAAGGGCGAGTTCGTCGCCGTCATGGGGCCGTCGGGCTCGGGGAAGTCCACGTTCATGAACATCGTGGGCTGTCTCGACCGGCCCACCGCGGGCTCCTACGTGCTCGATGGAATCGACGTCGCCACGCTGGATCGCGACGAGCGGGCCGAGATCCGCAACGACAAGATCGGGTTCGTGTTCCAGAGCTTCAACCTGCTGCCCCGCACCTCGGCCATCGAGAACGTCGAGCTGCCGCTCCTCTATTCGGGCAAGCACCACTACTCCGACGCCGAGATGCGCGCCCGGGCGATGGCGTGCCTCGAGAAGGTGGGCCTCGGCAAACGCTGGGACCACACTCCCGCGCAGCTCTCGGGCGGTCAGCAGCAGCGCGTCGCGATCGCCCGGAGCCTGGTGAACGACCCGGCCATCGTGCTCGCCGACGAGCCCACCGGAAACCTCGACTCCAAGACCTCCGAGGAGGTCATGGGAATCTTCCAGGGCCTCAACGAGGAAGGCCGCACGGTCATCCTCATCACCCACGAATCCGATATCGCCGAGTTCGCCAAGCGCATTCTCCATTTCAAGGACGGCAAGCTGGTCAGCGACGAGGTCGTGAAGAGCCGGCGGCGGGCGGAGGTCCACGCATGAGAAAGACCACGAACACCCTCAAGGTCGCGTTCCGCGCGCTCGCCCGCAACAAGATGCGGTCGATCCTCACGACCCTGGGCATCATCATCGGCGTCGCCTGCGTGGTCGCGACCATCGGCATCGGAGAGGGCGCGCGCCTGCAGACCGAAAACCAGCTGCGCTCCCTCGGCACGAACTTTCTGATGATCATGCCCGGCTCGACGACCTCGGGCGGGGCCCGCACGGGCTTCGGCATGGCGAACTCGAAGCTCCAGGACGCGGACGTCGAAGCCATCCGGCGCGAGGTGGGCTCGGTGGCCTACGTGTCGGCGGCGACGCGCACCGTCGCCCAGGTGGTCTACGGCAACCAGAACTGGTCCACGTCGATCCAGGGCGGCGAGGTGGACTGGCCGCTCATCCGCTCCTGGAACGTCGCGGAAGGGCAGTTCTTCACCGACCAGGACAACCGCACCGCGGCCAAGGTCTGTGTGCTCGGCCGGTCTGTGGTGACGAACCTCTTCGGCGACGAGGACCCCATCGGCAAGATCGTGCGCATCAAGAACGTCCCGTTCAAGGTCGTCGGCGTGCTCGAGGCCAAGGGCGGCTCGATGATGGGACAGGATCAGGACGACGTCGTGCTCGCGCCCTACGAGACTGTGCGCAAGAAGCTGCAGGGCTCGACCTCGGTGGGGACCATCCTCGCCTCGGCCATCTCGAACGAGATGGTGGCGCTCGCGCAGGAGGAGATCACCGCTCTCCTCAGGCAGCGCCACCGCATCACGAGAGGCCAGGACGACGGCTTCATGATCCGCTCTCAGACCGAGATGCTCGCGCAGGCCGAGGAGCAGTCCAAGACGATGAGCTATCTGCTCTGGTCGATCGCCGGCGTCTCGCTCCTCGTGGGCGGCCTCGGGATCATGAACATCATGCTCGTCTCGGTGACGGAGCGGACCCGCGAGATCGGCACGCGCATGGCGATCGGCGCGAAGGGCCGCGACATCCGCTCGCAGTTCCTCGTCGAGGCCGTCGTCCTCGCGGTGCTCGGCGGGAGCGCCGGAATCGGGCTCGGGATCGGCATCCAGAAGATCGTCGCCCAGGTCGCGGCCTGGCCGGTTTCGGTCCAGGGCAGCGCCATCGGTCTCGCGTTCGCGTTCTCGGCGATCGTCGGAGTCGTCTTCGGTTTCTACCCCGCTCTGAAGGCCTCGAGGCTGGATCCCATCGAGGCCCTGCGCTACGAATAAACCTGGGGGTTTCTCGATCCCCCCAGGCCCCCCACCGGGGAACCTGGGGGTTTCTCGATCCCCCCAGACCCCCCACCGGGGGATGCGGGTCCCGTGGGCGTTTGCGGGCCGGGCTTCCGGCCTCTAGAGTCGGGGCTCTGAACGTCGACGACACGTCATCGAATCCGCGGCCATCTCTGGCCGCGGCTTCCTTCTGGGATCCCCGCAGGTCGCTCGCGGGGCGCCTGGCGCTTTCGGGGCTCGCCGTGGCGCTGCTGCCGCTCTTCGTGTACCGGCTGGTCGCGGGCCGTCTCCTCGTGCGCGGGGAGGAGGCCCTGCGGAGGGTCGCGACCGAGGAGATGCTGCAGCGCGAGAGGCTGGGCCTTTCCCAGTCCGCCGATCGCGAGGGCCGGCACCTGGAAGAGAGCGCCCGCTCGCTCCTCGGTCTTCTCCGGGGCGTCTCGGCGCAGGTCGCCGAGGCGCTCGAGAAGGGGCCCGATCCGGCGCTGCCTGCCGAGCCGATGAGCGATCCGGGAGCCGGCCCTTTCCGCGGCCCCGAGCGCGCCGGGAGCGCCGTCGTCGTGCGGAGGAAGGACGGCCTCACGCCGGCGACGCTGCGCGACGTCGGCGCGTCGCGGCGGCTCGAGGAGCCCTTCGCGCGCATCGTCAACGGCAACAGCTTCATCGCCTCGAGCTACGTGCTCTCGGCTTCGGGCGTGATGCGCATCGTGCCCTGGTCCGACGTCTCGCGCCTCGTGGAGGCGGGTCTCCTGGCCGAGGAGTTCACGTTTCCGGGCCAGTACCTGGCCAACGCGCCGCCCGAGACGAAGTACATGTTCACCGCCGTGTACGACGACCTCTACGCGAACCGCGGACGCATCGTGAGCGTCCTCGCGCCGGTGTACGGCCGCACGGGGAACCGCCTCGCCGTGGTGGGGCTCGACTGGGCGGTCGAGGAGCTCCTCCGCACGAGCCGGAACGCGGCGATGGACGACGTGACGGAGCTGATCATGGACGCCGAGGGCAAGCTCCTTCTCGCCCTTCCCGTGGGCCAGAGCAGCGTCGAGCCGGCCCCCGCGTCGGCGGCCCTCGCCCGGCGCGTGGTGCCGCCGGGGTCCTTCGACGACCGGATCTTCATCGCGGGCCGCGAGTGCCTCGTCTCGGCCCGTCCCATGCAGTCCCCCGCGTGGACGTACGTGAGGCTCCTGCCCCTCCAGGCCGTGGAGAAGCGCCTCCTCGCGACGTTCGCGCCGCTGTCGGCGGAAAGCGACCGGCGCCGGCGCTGGCTGGACCTCGGCCTCGCGTTCACCGTGGTTCTCCTCGCCGGCCTCCTCGTGGCGGTGTCCCGTGCGGCGGTCCTGCCGGTGAGGCGCGCGGCCCGCTACGCGCGGAAGGTCATGCGCGGCGAGGCTCTCGTGGAGCCGCCCGAGGCGAGGGCCGACGAAACGGGCAGCCTCGTGGCGGCGGTGCGGGAGCTGGACGTTCGGGTCAGGCGGCGTGTCCGCACGATGGACGGCGTGCACGATCTCGCCCGCACGGCTTCGGCGATGACCCGGCCCGACGAGACCTACGCGCGGCTCTCGCGCCGCATCGCCGAGCTGGTGGGCGCCGAGAAGGCCTGGTTCAGCCTGTTCAACGCCGAGAAACGCGTGCTGGAGTTCGTGGCGCCGGGCTTCGGCGTGCCACCCGAAGCGCTCGACGGTCTCTCGGTGGGGCTGGCCGAGCAGAGCCTCGCGGTGCTCGCCTTTCGCTCCGGAGAGCTCGTCTCCTCGAACGATCTCGAGCACGACGTCCGCAAGCCGAAGACCCTCATGAGCGCTATGGGGGTGAAGCGCAACGCCGTGTTCGTGCCGCTCCGCACCGAGGTGGGCGTCCTCGGCGTGCTCACGGTCTGCGACAAGGCCACCGACTTCGACGCCGAGGACCTCGCCGCGATTCAGAGCTATGCCGACCAGGCGGCGCTCCTTCTGCGCAACGCGCGGCTCTACCTGGAGCTCCAGAAGAGCTACGAGAGGCTGCGGGACGCGCACCGGAACCGCGACTACTTCCTCCAGAACGTGAACCACGAGCTGCGCACGCCCCTCACGGCGATCCTCGGGTGGAGCGAGGTGCTCGCGGAGGACCGGCCCGACCCCGGCACCCAGAAGACCGCCGTCGAGCAGATCCGCCGCTCGGCCGAGTTCCTCCTCACGCTCATCTCCGATCTCCTCGATCTTTCGCGCTACGAGGAGCAGGGCACGCGCCTTTCGCCCGCCACGGTCGACGTCGGACAGCTCGTGCGCGACGCCGTCGAGCCCGTCGCCGTGATGGCCGAAGGGAAGGGCATCGCGATCACGGTGACGGCGCCGCCGCTCGGCTCGACCTCGGCGAAGCTCGACCCCGTGCGCATGAAGCAGGTGCTCTGGAACCTCGTTCACAACGCGGTGAAATTCACGCCGCGGCACGGCCGCATCGACGTGGATGCCCGGCGTGACGACACGGGCACCGTCTTCACCGTGTCCGACGACGGCGTGGGCATCGACCCCAAGGACCTGCCGTACATCTTCGACCGCTTCCGCCAGGGCGACGGGTCCACGACGCGCGCGTACCGCGGCACGGGCATCGGGCTCGCGCTCGCCAAGGCCTTCGTCGAGCTGCACGGCGGCACCATCTCGGTCGAGAGCAACCCGGGGCGGGGGGCGAGCTTCAAGGTCTGGGTTCCTTCGTGAAACGTCCGGCTCTCGTGGCGGCGCTCGCCGTTCTCGTCGTGCTTCTCGGAACCGTCGACACGCGCTCTCACGGCGTGATCCCCGACGGCCAGCAGATGCTGTCTTCGGCCACGGCGCTCGCGCACGGGCTCGGCATCGGCGTCTCGCGCGACATGCCGTCCGCCGCTCCGCGCGCGGAAGACGCCGCGTCGCGCTACGGCATGGGGACCTCCCTCGTCGAGGCCGTCTTCGTGGTTCTGGCGCGCGGGCTCTGGGCCGCGAGCCCGGGGGCGTCCACGGCCTCCCTGCTCGTGCTGTTTCCCATCCTCTGTCTTTCAGGTGTCGCAGGGGCCGTGGCCCGCTCGGCCGAACGGCTCTCGCTCCCGCCGGCCCTCGCGTTCGGGGCCGGGGCCGCGACCGTTCTCGCGACGCCGCTGTGGGGATACGCGGGCAGCGACTACGGCGAGCCGCTCCAGGCTCTCCTCCTGGCGCTCCTCGTCCTGGTGTTCCTGGGCCCTCCGTCGCCGAGGCGGACGTTCCTCGTGGGGCTCGTCTCGGGGCTTGCCGTCCTGGCGAAATCGGTCCTGCTCCTGGCCGTACTGCCGTTCGCCGTCTCGTGCGCGCTCGTGAAGCCCGTCAAGCCCGTGAAGCCGGTGAACTCACAGTTGCGTGCTCTCGCGGCCGGACTCGCCGGCCCGCTCCTCCTGTGGCTCGCCTTCGAGCTCGTTCGGTTCGGGAAGCCGTTCGGCGGATACCCCGGCGAGGACTTCTCCTATCCCTTCATCACCGGTCTCTTGCGGCTCACGCTCCTGCCCAACAAAGGGATCCTCTGGTACGCGCCCGTTCTGCTCCTCGCGCCGTTCGGCCTCCGCGCGCTCATCGCAGCGCGAAGGCAGGACGCTCTGCCGATTCTCGGAAGTATCGCGGCGGTCTTCGGCACGGCAGCCTCGTGGTGGGCGTGGGACGGCCAGGCAGCCTGGGGTCCGCGCCTCGTCCTCACGGCCGTCCCGGCCCTGACGCTCGCCACGGCGTACGTTCTGCGCGGCTCCCCGCGGATCACGGTCCTCGCCGCCGTGCTCGTCGCGCTGGGAATCTGCGTCAACGCGGTGGGCGCGCTCGTGCCGTTCCCGCAGGTGTACGCGCTCGCGACCCTCGCGGCGCCGCAGCCGATCGGCGACGGAGCGGCCCAGGGCACGCGCTACGAGATCTTCCGCGCCCAGGACGGCGCGCTCGTCGCGACCGGGCCGCATCACCTCTCGCTCTCTTCAGGCTGGGCGCCGCTGCGAGTTGCGTCCGCGCTCCTCGCGGGAAAGCTGCGCGGGCGTTCGGGCGCGGAGCTCCTGGCGCCGCTCCGCGAGCTGGACCCGCCGTTCGCCGTGAGCCTGCCCGAGGACGCGACTCCGTCCGTGCGGGCCGCGCTCGCTCCGTGGCATTGGCCCTACGTGGGCCGCGCGCCCGAGCCGTCGTTCGATCCCTACGCCCGCGCGCTCCGCGACCAGGCCGTGCGCGCGCTGGAAAGAAAGCGTCCCGCGGTCGCGTCGCGTCTCCTCGCCCCCGTGCTCGCCACGCCGTTCGCGGGCCCCGAGGACGTCGCGATCGCCGCGGAAGCCGCGCTCACGGAGGGACGGCGCGACGAGGCGCTGCGGATCCTGGCGACGCACGCGGCCGACGCGCACCCCTGGCTCCTCTTCCTCCGGGTGGGGCTCGGCGATTCGTCGCAGGTGCCCGCGGAGTACCGGGCGGGGTTCGAAGCGTCCGTGAGAGACGCCCGCTCGCGCGGGCTTCTCGTCACCGAGTGGGCCCGCGAGGCCCGCAACCGGCCGCGCTGACCTACCTCAGCACGTACACGACGTAGCAGTCGCCGAGGGGCTCGACGCGCGTCTTCCTCTGCTCGAGCTCGTCCATCATCGGCACGAGCCAGCCCTTCATCCACCTGAAGCGCTCGACGTCGTCGTGGTTCGCGCGGAGCGCGGCGGCGACGTCGATCAGATGGACGGAGACGATCACCGCGTCGAGGTCCATGCCCGGGCCGTCGGGCCGCGCCACGACGCCGGCGCGGATCGCCTCGGCCTCGTCGACGAAGACCGACGCGACGCCCACCCGGCCGAGGTCTCCCTTGCGGACGCGATCGAAGACGCGGGCCTGGTCCTGGCCCCAGTCGACGTTGGAGTCGGAGAGCACGCGGCGGAGGCCGGAGGGCCCGCCCACGAAGACGTTTCCGAAGGGGATCTCCCGGCCCGCGTACGCCACCGCTTCGACGGCCGAGAGCGCGACGACGGCCGCGAGGATTCGCCTTCGAAGCCGCGGCCGGAACGTCGTGGCCAGGACCCCGAGCGCCGCGACGAGCGCGAACGCGAACACGGGGAACGCGTGGCGCACGCCGATGTTGAGGCTCGTGAGCGACGCGGCGCCGAGGTATCCCGCGGCGACGACGCCGGGGAAGAGCGCCCGCCGCACGAGGAGCACGCGCCGCCGTCTCGTTCCGGGCCCGGGCCTGAGGGCGACAACGGCGAGTGCGAGCGACGCCACGAGGAGGAGCACCGTGGCGGCGAGGAGCTTCACGAGGAGCGCGACGGTGAAGTAGCCGCGGAAGCCCTTGGCGGAGAGCTTTCCGAAGAGGTAGTTGAACCGGATTCCCGGGCCGGCCGCGGCGTCCACGAGCTCGAGTCCCGCGGAGTACGCGGCGATCGAAGCGGGCAGTGAGGCGAAGCGCGCCTCGACGCGGGGAACGCGGTCGGCCTGGCCCCAGGCCTCGAGCTGTTCCACGGCGGCGGCGCGGATCCTGTCGGGGTGTGTGTCCGCGTACGCGACGCGCTGAGCCGTGACGAGCGCCAAGGCCGCCGCGACCACGAAGATCCCGCTCCTTTTCAGGGAAAGCGCGAATCGCCGCTCGAGGATCAGGGGAAGCGCCGCGGCCACGAGGAAGACCGGCAGGAACGGCAGGGCGGAGAATTTCGTGGCGGCGGCGAGCCCGTAGACGGCGCCCGCGAGCGTGGCCGCGACGTACGGCCTCTTCACGAGAACGAGCAGCGCGGCCGAGGCCATGAGAAGCGCCGTCATGGGCACGTCGGTCTGCACGATCGCGCCGTGCGCGCGCAGCGACGGATCGAGGACGAGGAGCAGCGCGGCAGCCACGCCCGCGGCCTCACACGCGAGGCGCGCGGTGAGGAGACCGGCGGAGAGCACGAGGACGCCGAAGAGCCATGGAAAAGCCTTGCGGCCGGCCTGGGTCTCTGCGAGCAGAGTGGGACCGGTTTCCTCGGGAAGGCCCCAGGCCGCGAGGAGCTTCATGCCCACGGGATGCTCGAAGTTCGAAACGAGGCCCGGCCCGCTCTTCATCTGTCTCGCCGCGAGGAGATGGAGCGGCTCGTCCGACGTCGTCCACAGGGACGAACGCTTCACGTCCGCCGCGAAGACCGCGAGGAGGCCCAGCCCGAGCAGGATCGCGAGCGTGCGCCGCTTCAAACGAGCGGCACGGCGCGGGAGCCCGCGAACGGATTGAGACGGGCCTCCTCGGCCACGGTGGTCGTGTCGCCGTGGCCCGGCAGCACGAGGACGTCTCCCGGCAGCGTGAAGAGCCGTTCGCGGATCGACGCGAGAATCTCGGGCAGCGAGCCGCCCCAGAGGTCGGTGCGGCCGATGGACCTCCGGAAGAGCGTGTCGCCCGAGAACAGCACGGGCTTCGCGGTGCCTTCTCCCGCGAGGTGGAAGCACACGCTGCCGGGCGTGTGGCCCGGCGTGTGGACGACCTCGAGCGCGCTCTTCCCGCAGGCGATGCGGTCGCCGTGCGAGACGAACCGGTGCACGGTGCCCGGAGCGTCCAGCTCCATGCCGAAGAACGAGCCCTGCATCCTGAGGTTCTCGTAGAGAGGCACGTCCTTCTCGTGAAGGAGGATCGGCGCGCCGGTGATCGACGAGAGGCGCGCGGAGACTCCGATGTGGTCGAAGTGCGCGTGCGTGTGGAGGAGCGCGACGGGCTTCAGCCCGTTCCGCGCGACGCATTCGAGCACGGCGTCGAGGTCGTCGCCCGGGTCGACGAGCAGGGCCTCCTTCGACTCCTCGTCGGCCACGAGCGAGAAATTGCAGCCCAGCGGCCCCACGGGGAACGACTCGACGAGGACGAGACCCATCGCCGCGATGGTGCCACACGCGGAAGGCCGCCGAGCGCGGTGTCATCATTCTGACGAAATGCGTTCCAAGGCGCAGCGCAGCCGGAGCGGAGGCTTTTCTGCGGAAACGGTGCTCCCTCTCGCAACCGCTCTGCTGGTGGGCGCCGTGCCCTTCGTCGTCGATCCCAGGCTCCCGGCTCCGCTTCTGGGCTCGGAGCGGTTCCTCGAGTGCGGCGCGTTCACGCTCCTCGCGGTGAGCGGCTTCGCGGGATTCGCCGTCCCCGCCACGCGAAGAGCCGGCGCGCCCTCTCTGGCTGCCGCGGGCCTCGCTGCGGCGCTCCTCATCTCGGCCGCGACGGCGTCCAGCCCCGCGTACGCCCTCGCGAGCTCGCTGCTCTCGCTCGCCGGGCTCGCGCTCTTCCTCGTGCTTCGGAGCGGCCCGGTTCCCATCCTGGGCGTTCTCGGGGGCGTCCTCTCTCTCCAGGCCGCGCTCCTCTCCGGGCTCGCGCTCACCCAGTGGCTGGGCATCGACCTTCTGCCTCTGGCGCCGGACCCGCTCCTGAAGAGCCGGGCCGTGGCCACTCTCGGCAATCCGAACTTTCTGGGCTCCGTGCTGGGCCCCGCGCTGTTCGTCTGCCTCGCGCGGGCCCGCGCGACGACGGGCCGGGCGCGAGCGCTCGCGCTGGCCGCGTTCGGCCTCTCGGGCCTCGCGCTTCTCGCCACGAGGGCGCGGGCCGCGATTCTGGGAGCGCTCGTGGCGTTCCTTCTCGTCGCCGCGCTCGAGGCGGTGTTGGAAGCTCGCCGCGATGCGCGGAAGCGCTGGGTCCTGGCGGCCGCGTGCGGAACGCTCCTCGCCTCGCTGGCCGTCGCCCTGGTGATGAACTTCCGGCCCGCCTGGATTCTCGACGTCAACGTGGCGAACCGGCTGGCCGCGTACCACGCGGCGACGCCGGAGAGGCCGCTGTGGAACCTCACGGGGGAAGGCCGCGGCGGCTTCGCGAGCCGGTTCTGGGACACCGCCCACGCGGACGCCCTCGCCGCGGGGCGCCTCCGCTTCGCGAGCGCGCTCGTCGGCGCGACGGACGCCGCCGGCCAGACGCTCGATCCGGGCAGCGTGCACGACGACTACCTCGAGCTCTGGTACGAGGGCGGAACGGCCGCTCTCGCCCTGCACCTCTTCCTCCTCCTCCTGGCGTTCGGATCGGGCGTGCGGCGGGCTCTGGCCGGCGACCGCTGCGCGAGCCTCCTCATCGGGGGGCTCGTCGTCTCCGCGCTCGACGCGGCGTTCGGGTTTCCGCTGGCCCTGCCCGCGAGCCTGGCGCTCTTCTGGGTGCTGGTCGCGGCGCTGCTTCGGGAGAACGAACCCTGAGCGGCCCGCGGGCCCTTTCGCTGCTGACGGCGCTCGCGGCCCTGGCGGGGGTCGTCGCGAGCGTCGAGGCGTGGAGGGGCGACCTCGCGGGCGCGGAGCTGATGCGCCCCGAAGCGCGAGCGCTCTCGAACGAGCGCTACGAGGAGCTGCTCTCGATCGCGCTCGCGAAGAACCCGTCCACGACGATGCCGCTCGGGGCCGCGGCGAAGGGCCTCGCCGAGCGGGGGCTCGAAGAGGACGCGCGGCGGGCCAACGTCGAAGCGCTCCACCGGCACGCTCCGTTCGAGGCGCGGCTCCTCCACGCGGCCGATCTCGCCGGGAGCGGCCGGCTCCGCGAGGCAGTGGAGGCCTTCGAGGCCCTGCACCGCGT
>JAEUQS010000316.1 GCA_016789625.1 Acidobacteriota bacterium
AGCCGAGGAGGAGCCGCTCCAGCACGCCGTCGTCGAGGTACGCGAGCGCCAGCACGAGAAAGGGAAGAGCCGGGACGAGATACCGCGAGCCCACCGTCCAGCCGCCGTGGGGAAAGCCCGCGTGGAGCAGCAGGATCGAGAGGGGGACTCCGGCGAGCGCCACACACGCGGCGCGCGGCAAGGTCTTCGCTGCCGCCCGAAAGCCGAGGGGCGCGAGCGCGAGGAACGGGGAGAAGACGAGCAGGCCCTCGGACGGTCCGCCGAGCAGCGCCCACAGCCGGTCGAGCCCGGGGAACTGAACTCCGAAGAAGCCGCGGCTCGCCAGTTCGATCTGTTCCGGCGGTGCCTCGAAGGCCGTGGAGAGGCGGAACGGACCGCCGAAGCAGACCTCGTTGTAGAGCCCGAGGGCCGCGGCGAAGGGCCCTCCGCCCGCGAGGGCGGGCAAGGCCGCGCGAAGGCCGTGCGCGGCCGCGAAACAGCCGAGGAGCAGGGCACCGGGAACGGCCGTCGTGTACTCGGAAATCGTGGCGAGCCCGACGAGAGCGCCCGCTGAGACGACTCTCACGGGGGCGACGGGACCGCTCGGGGGGAACAGGAGGGTGAAGCAGCCGAGGAGGCACGCCGCCGCGAGAACGTGCGAGAACAGCAGGAGACCGTACGCGAAGACGGGAGTGCCGAAGAGCAGCGCGAACGTGAGCAGGCCGGCGCGCCGTGGGGACGCCCCGCGCGCGAGCGCCGCCGCCCCGAGAACGAGGCCGAGAACCAGAGCGGGAACCGTCGCTCCGGCGATCCGCATGGCGTTCTGCCCGGCGCGGAGCGTCCCCGGCGAGGCCGCGCCGTTCAGGCCGCGGGCCGCGAGGTAGCCGGGAAGAGAGAGGAACGCGAGGCCGGGCGCCTTGTTGGAGTAGAGCCGGCCCTCGCGGACCGAGACGTCCTCGATGGACCCCCCGATGCTCGCGAGAACCTCCGTGATCTCCGGAGTCCCCTTCTCGACGATCGACGCGGCGAGGGCCCATCGGGAGACCTCGTTCGGTGAGAGAAAGTGCGGATAGACCGGAACGACGAGGAGAGCGAGGAGGGCGTAGCAGAGGACGACGCGCCGCGACGGCGCATCGGGACCCGATCGTCCCGCCCGATCAGGCCCCATGCCCCGTGACGAGTCCCCGCGACAGCAGCTTCACGAGCGCGCCCGCGGCGATGCCCGCCGCGGCCTCGACGTTCTCGTCCGAAGTGTCCTCGCCCGCGGCTCGCTCGCAGACCTCCGCGAAGATCCGGCCGTCGATGAGCGCACCGATCGCGCGGGCCTCGGCCGGGGTCAGCTCTTCGTGGAAGACCGCGAGGCCCTCGCGAAAGACGAGGAGCGCCTCGCGGCCCGGCTCGGGCTCGGATCCAGGGGACGGCTCGGCGGCCTCCTCGAGCGCAACCCACAGCTCTCCCACCCGGAAGTCCGCCTCGAGGAGCGTCACGCAGGCGGCCGTGCGGAACGCGAGCTCGCCCCAGGCCTCGGGATCGATGGCCGAAAGGGCCTCGAGGGGAAGCATCGGCTCGTCGCGCTGCTGGAACGCGTCGGCGCGGGCCCACTCGAGCCGCGCGAGGTCCGCGAGCCAGGGCCGCTCCTCCGCGAGGGGGTGCTTCGCCAGGAACGCCGGGAGGTGCTGCCCCGCGTAGCGCATGGACCACGAGACGGGCGGATGCGCGAGCACGTAGTCGGTCAGGAGGTCGTGCCAGGCGTCCTCTCCGGCGAGCAGCGCGACTTTCGGGAAGTCCTCCCGGATCGCGTCTCTCAGCCGGAAGAAGTACATGTTCGCGTAGACGTCCACGCGGTCGATGGCCGATCGCCGATCGTCCCCCACGAAGACCGCGTCCACGAACCCTTCGGGCAGCACGCCGGACGCCTGGAGATCCCGCTCAGCCTTGCGGGCGCCCTCGGGCGCGACGATGAGCTCCCAGAAGCCCTTCTGGATGTCGGCCAGGCTCATGCCGCGACGCCCGCGTCACCGCGCAGGCTGGCGCGCCGCGAGGCCTCGTCGCGCTGGGCCTCGAGGACGCCCCATTCGGGGATGTGGTCATCCCATTCCACGAGCGTCGAGACCTCGCCGAAGAGGCGGAGCGTTTCCTCGTAGAGCTCCCACACGGGCTCGGGGACCTCGTGATCGTGCGTGTCGAGGAGCATCGGCTCGTCCGGGTTCCCCCCGCCGCCCTCGAGGCGCGAATGCCCGGCGAGGTGCAGTTGCCAGATCGCGCCCTGAGGCAGGGCCGCGAGGTAGGCCTTCGGGTCGAAGCGATGGTTCACGCTCGAGACGTAGACGTTGTTCACGTCGAGGAGGATTCCGCAGCCCGTCCGGCGCGCGACCTCCGCGAGGAACTCCTCCTCCCGCAGCTCGGAGACCGCGAACGAAACGTAGCTCGACGGGTTCTCGAGAGCGAACGGCCGTCTGAGACGCTCCATCACACGCTGGACCCGCGAGACGACGTGATCGAGCGCTTCCTCGGTGTACGGCATGGGCAGCAGGTCGTGCGCGGTGTGGCCGCCCACCCCCGTGAAGCAGAGGTGGTCGGAGAGGAACGCGGGTTCGATCTCGTTGGCGAGCGCCGCGAGGTGGGTGAGGTAGTCCTCCGACAGGGGATCCGTCGACCCGATCGAGAGCGAGACGCCGTGGAGCACCACGGGAAAGCGCTCGCGCACGGAGAGCAGGGTCTGCCGGGGACGGCCCCCGACGTCCATGTAGTTCTCGCTGATCACCTCGAACCACTCGACGCTCACGGGCTCGTCCGAAAGGACGCGCTCGACGTGAGGACGGCGGAGGCCGACACCGTGACCGAGAAACGCGGGTTTCGTCATCGACTCGACGGGAAAAAGCGGGCGGGGGACGGGCGCGAGCCCCTCACCCCGCCCGCCTCGAAGAGCTAGCCCTTCTTGTCCTTCTTCTCTTCCTTCTTCTCTTCCGCGACCTTGCCGCCGGCCTTGGTGCACTCCTCGGCGGTGGCGACCATGTTCCAGCCCTTGCCCTTGCAGCCGTTCTTGCCGCCGCAGCCGTGGGATCCGTCGGCCGCGTGACACTCGCCCTTGCCCTTGCACTCGTTGCCGCCAACGCACTTGACCTTCTTGTCGGCGGCCTTCTTGTCGGCGGCCTTCTTCTCGTCCCCGGCCTGGGCCGAGTTGGCGAGCACGAGGGTGGCGGCGGCGATCGCAACGGCGTTTCCGAACATCTGACGACGATTCATGAGGATCTCCTTCAATTCAGGGACCGCTTCGCGGCCCCGATGGTTTTCGTTCTTCCTTCGGAGATGATCTGGCCGGCGGACCATATTCCAATCGGAGAAAGAAAAAAACAGGGTCTGGGGGGATCGAGAATCCCCCAGGATCACTCGTAGCTCATCTGAGGCGAGTGAGAAGAAAGGCCTCGAGGAGCTCCCGGCCCGGACCCACGCCCGTCTTGACCCCGCGATCCACGTCTTCGAGCGCGCAGACCGCGGCCGCGAGCTGCGGCACCGTCCAGGCCTGGGCGGCGAGGAACGACCGATGGAGGACGAACGGGTGCCCGTCCACGGCCGCGCCGGGCAGCCCGGCTCCGGGCTTCCTGAGCGCGGGGAGGGTCTGGTCCACGAACGCCCGGTAGTCGGGCCGGCGGCCTCCGCCCCCGCGATCCACGGCGGCCGCGCGGAGCGCGAGCATGCGCCGGAGCTCCCCCGCGAGGAGACCCAGGAGCGGGAAGAACGCGCCGTCGCCCTTGGGTCCCTTGCGCCCGCCCGCGTCGCCTCCGGCCTGCGGTCGGAAGGCGCTGAACTCGTCGCCCGAGAGCAGCCGATCGAGGAGCGCGAGCGATTCGGGGAGCCGGCGGGCCGCCACCGCGTCGACGAAATCCGACCCGTATTCCTTCTTCTCGTTCACCACGAGGCGCGCGGCCGCCTCGGCCGTCACCCGGCCCGAAGGCGCCGCGGCGAGGAGCTTTCCCAGCTCG
>JAEUQS010000361.1 GCA_016789625.1 Acidobacteriota bacterium
GACCTTCGCCTCGAGGCTCTCCTCGGCGAGGAGCGCGCGGCCCATCGCAGGGGCTGCGCGAGCGTTGCCGGTGTCGACGAGGTCGGCCGGGGCTGTCTCGCGGGTCCGGTCTACGCCGCTGCCGTCGTGCTCGATGTCCCCGTGCGGGGTCTCGACGATTCCAAGGTCCTGCCTGCCGAGGTTCGGGACGAGCTCTCGAGCCGCATCGAGAAGACCTCCCGCGCCGCCGTCGGCGCCGCCACCGCGGCCGAGATCGATGCGCTCGGGATTGCCGAGGCCACTCTCCTCGCCATGCGGCGCGCTCTCGCGCATCTGGAGGAGATCGGAGCACGCGTCGATCTCGTACTCTTCGATGCGGTGACGATGCCGGGGCTCGGGATTCCTCAGAAGAGCTTCGTGCGTGGCGACGCGCGCGTCGCCTGCATCGCGGCCGCGTCGATCGTGGCCAAGAGCGCGCGCGATCGCCACATGGAATCCCTGCACCGCGAGTTCCCGTTCTACGGATTCGAGTCGCATCGGGGCTACGGAACCCCCGGGCACCTTTCGGCTCTGCGCCGCCACGGCCCTTCCCCCCAGCATCGCTTCTCGTTCGAGGGCGTGCTCTCGACCCGGCGGGAGGCCTAGCCCGTGGCGAGCAAGCGCGAAGCGCTGGTCCAGTCGGCGCAGAAGAACCTCCAGAAGGGGAAGGTCGACGCGGCGCTCAAGGACTACCTGAAGGTTCTCGAAGAGACGCCGAACGACATCAGCATCCTCAACACCATCGGCGACCTCTTCGTCAGGCTCAACAAGAACGAAGAGTCGATTCCCTACTTCCTGAAGATCGCCGAGCACTACGGCAAGGATGGCTTCTTCCTCAAGGCCATCGCGATCTACAAGAAGATCAACAAGCTCGATCCGGCCCGGCTCGACATCTACGAACGCCTCGCCGAGCTCTACTCCAAGCAGGGCCTCGGGATGGAGGCCAAGAGCCAGTACCAGGTCCTGGCCGACTACTACACCAAGCAGGACAACATCCAGGGCGCGATCGCCATCTACCAGAAGATGGTCGCGGGCGACACCGCCAACATCCAGCTCCACATCAAGCTGGCCGACCTGTTCACCCAGGCCCGTCGCGTTCCCGATGCGCTCAAGGAGTTCGCGGTCGTGGCCGGGATGCTCAAAGAGCGCGGCGCTCTGGACGAAGCGATCCAGGTCTACGAGCGGGCGCTCAAGCACGCTCCCGACAACGTCGAGATCCTCAAGTCTTTCGTGCCTCTGCTGCTCGACGGCGGCAAGATCGACCAGGCGCGCGAATGCCTTCGCAAGGCGCTCGAGACGACGCCGCGCTCGGTCCCGCTCTTCGTGCTCGCGGCCGAGGCGGCGCTCACGGCCAACGATCTCGCCGAGGCCCGCAGCTACTCGTCCAAGGCCCAGGCCGTAGACCCCGAGAACGAAGAGGTGCTCCTCACCGTCGTGAGGGTGCAGCTCAAGGGGCGCCGGCCCGATCTCGCGTTCGCCGCGGCCTCTCCGCTCGCGGACGCGGCCGTCCGGCGGGGCGAGGCCAAGAAAGCCCTGGCCATCCTCCAGCCCATCGCCAAGGGGGCTCCCGACAACGAGGAAGTCCTCAAGAAAATCTGCGAGATCGCCAAGGCCGCGGGCGACGAGCAGGCGAGCGTGCCTTTCCTCTCGGCCCTCGCCGAGCTCTGGCGGAAGCAGGGGAAGATCGTCGAGGCCGCGGCGACCCTCCGCGACCTCACGCGGCTCGCGCCCGACGTCACGGAGTTCCGCGGCCGGCTCGCGCAGATCGAGCCTCTGCTCCCCGCAGCGGCAGCTCCTCCGCGGCAGGACGGGCCCGATCCGGGAGACATCAGCTTTCCGGGCCTGCGTCCTGGCGCGCCCGCGCCGCCGGTGGCCGCGGTCGTTCCGACGCTCACGTCGGTGCCGCCGGTCTCGCCGGTGCCCTCCGCGGTCTCAAACGCGAACGAGTTCGAGTTCGAGCTGCCCGACGAAGAGCTGTCCGACAGTCCTCCCATGCCGGTTCAGCAGCCGCCGGTGATCGCTCCGCCTCCCGCGGCCGTGACGGCTTCCCGAACGGCCACCTCGCCGGGAATCAAGGCTCCGGGACCACAGCCTCCTCCGGCGCCGCTTCCCCCGATGCGGCCCGCCTCCCTCGACAAGACGCATCCGGGGCTCGATCCGCGTTCGCTGGGCGCTCCCATCGCCCCGCCGCCCTCCGACCAGACCTGGATGGATTACGACGCCCAGCAGCAGCCGCCGACTCCTCGCCTGGGGACCACGCCTCCCGGTCCCAGCTTTCCGCCGCCGCTGGACGCCGACGCCATCGACTTCGACGTGGCCGATGTCGTTGCGGATTCCGGGCTCGAGATGGCCGAGGAGGTGGAGGAAGCGGGGCAAGAGGTCCAGGAGCCGCTTCCGACGCCGCCGCCCAGCCCGGTGCTGGCCCCCCAGCCGGCTCCCGTCGCCGCGGCCGCGCCCCAGCCTGCGGCCGGCTCGGCCAAGGTCGACGAGGCGCTCGTGGAGTCCGAGGTCTTTCGGAAGTACGGGCTCCTCGAGAAGGCCGCCGAACATCTCCGCAACATCCTCAAGAACTTCCCCGACGCCAACAAGGCGCACGAGAAGCTGTTCGAGATCTACCTCGAGCAGGGGAAGAAGGCGCTCGCCAAGGAAGAAGCGGCCATCCTCGTGCCGCTCTATCGGGCCGAGGGACGGGACGACCGCATCAAGGCCCTCGAGGGGCTGCTCGGAGAGTCGCTCGATCCGTCGGCCGCGGCCCTTCTCGCACAGCTCGAGGTGCACGACGTTCCCGCGCCTCCTCCGGTCGCGGCAGCCCCGGCGCCCGTCCTCGAGACCCCGCCGCCGCCCGCCCCGGCTTTCGAGGCCGCGCCGGAGCCCCCTCCTCCCTTGGAGGCCCGGGCGGAGGCTCCGCCGCCCCTGGCCGCGACGCCGGCTCCGGAACCCGAGCCGGCGCGGGAAGAGCTCAAACCCATGCCGGCCGCGCCGCCCTCCCACGAGCCCGCCGCGCCGGTGCCGCACGATCTGAGCTCGCTCATGGCTCCTCCGGCGGCGGCGAAACCGCGCCCTGCGGCCAAAGCCGACGACCTTCTTTCGAGCCTCACGGCTCCGAAGGCCGCCGCGAAACCGAAGCCCGCCGCTTCCGCGCCGGCCGATCTCGCACGGGATCTCCTCGGCCCCAAGCCGGCGCCCACGAAACCTCGGGAGCCCAGGCAGAGCGATTCCGGCGTCGACCTCATCGCGCTGCTTCCTCCGAAGGCAAAGCCCAAGCCCGCCGCCGCCCAGAAGGAGGCGGAGGACATCGATCTCGGCGATCTCATGGCTCCCAGCGAGCCGGCTCCGCCGCCGCCCGTCGCCCCCGTCGCCGCAGCCCCCGTGCCGCCTCCCGTCATGGCGCTGGGGCCGTCGCCCCAGGACCTCGGCGACATCGACTTCTGTCTCGACCAGGGGATGGTCGTGGATGCCGCCGAGCGGCTCCAGTCGCTCGAGGGGCGTTTCCCGGGCCACCCCGACGTCGTCGCGCGGCGACATCGCCTCGAGGGGGCCCGCTCGCCTTCGGAGGACGGCCGCGCCGCGCTGGGCGACATCTTCTCCGACGATCTCGAATCCGTGCTGGATGCCGAGCTCGGCAAGGCTCTCACCCAGGAGATGGCCAAGGAGGCGCCCCCCTCGGCGGCGCCTCGCAGCGAGCCGGCCCACGTGCCGCCGGTGGACGAGTCG
>JAEUQS010000364.1 GCA_016789625.1 Acidobacteriota bacterium
GGCGCTCACGTCGCTGATCACCGAGGACGAATCTCTCGAGATCCCGCTCATGGGCGGCCGCGGCGTGCACCCCATCAAGCGCCGCGAGGTGGCCGAGATCCTCCAGCCCCGGGCCGAGGAGCTCCTGACCGTCATCTGGGAGGACGCCACGCGCGACGTGCCCGCGAGCGAGCTCCGCGCGGGGCTCGTGCTCACGGGCGGCGCCGCGCAGCTCCACGGCCTTCTCGAGGTGGCCGAGCAGATCCTGGGCGTCACGGTGAGGAAGGGGCTGCCGCGCGGTCTCTCGGGCCTCACCGACATCGTCGCGGGTCCCGAATGGGCCTGCGTCGCGGGACTCCTCCTCTGGAACCTGCCGCAGGCCGAAAAAGCGCAGGCGATGACGAAGGGCACCCCCGGTTTCCTCGACAAATTCAAGACGACCCTAAAAGGTCTCTTCCCTCAGTCGAATGCTCTGTGATGTGATGGAGGCACCGCGATGATCCTCTTCGAAGACGACGCCCCTGCGTCGCCCAAGATCTCCCTCGACCAGGACGCACCTCCTCCCGCCCGAATCAAGGTCGTCGGGGTCGGTGGCGGCGGTGGCAACGCGGTGAACCGCATGATCGCCGCGGGCATTCGCGGCGTGGACTTCATCGCGGCCAACACCGACGTCCAGGTCCTCCGCGTGAACCGCGCGCCCGCCAAGATCCAGCTCGGCCTCGCGACCTCGCGCGGCATGGGCGCCGGCGCGAATCCCGAGGTCGGCAAGAACGCCGCGCTCGAGGACGCCGAGAAGATCGCCGAAGCGCTCACGGGCGCCGACATGGTCTTCGTGACGGCCGGCATGGGCGGCGGAACCGGCACGGGGGCCGCTCCGGTCGTCGCGCGCATCGCGAGCGAGACGGGAGCTCTCGTGGTGGCGATCGTCTCGAAGCCCTTCATGTTCGAGGGTCGCCGCAAGCTGCGCTACGCCGAGGAAGGCATCGCCGAGCTGCGCGAATACGTCGACACGCTCATCACGATTCCCAACGAGCGGCTCTACGCGTTCGTCGATCGGAACGTGACGACGTGGGAGGCCTTCCGCATCGCCGACGACGTGCTGCGCCAGGCCGTGCAGGGCATCAGCGATCTCATCACGGTGCCCGGCATCGTGAACCTCGACTTCGCCGACGTGAAGACCGTGATGGAGAACATGGGCATGGCGCTCATGGGCACCGGCACGGCCTCGGGCGAGCACCGCGCGGTGGAAGCCGCGCAGCGCGCGATCTCGAACCCGCTCCTCGAGGAGCAGTCGATCCAGGGCGCCCGCGCGATCCTCATCAACGTCACCGGCGGCGAGGACCTCACGCTGGCCGAGGTGAACGAGGCCTGCGCGATCATCCAGCAGGCCGCGGACGAGGACGCCAACGTCATCTTCGGTCTCGTGCAGGACAAGGAGATGGGCGACAGCGTGAAGATCAGCGTCATCGCGACGGGCTTCGACGCGCCCGTGGCGCACGCGGCGCGGCGCGCGGCCGAGGTGGCCGTTCCCTCCGCGAGCTTCACGCGGGACCGCGAGCGCGAGAAGGAGCGCAAGAGCGGCCTGGCCGACGTGCCGCTCGCGCCGGACGAGACGGGCTTCGGCATCAACATGTTCAACTCGCCGCACGACTCGCGCTCGGACCTCTTCGACATCCCGACGTTCCTGCGCCGTCAGATGGACTGAGTGTCTTGGGGGAACCATGGCCGGTTCCCCCAAACCCCCTCCGAGCCAATCGCTGATTCATCCGGGGTAGGGGCACCATGGCCGGTGCCCCCTGAGATCCCCTCCGAGCCAATCGCTGATTTGTCCGGGCACCGCTTGGTGCCCCGAGCGCTCTTAGGCGGAACGTTCTGCGGCGCGGGCCGAGGCGCGGACGCGATCGCGGTGGCGCTTCCGGTCCTTGAGCCACACGCGGGCGCGGACGGCCAGCCTGTCGAGCTTGGGATGGCGGACCCTCAGCCGCTTCACGAGGCGCTGGAACGCGCGGCTCTCGAGGTACAGGATCGCGGCTCCCGGGACACCGAACATCCACCCCTGGAGGACGGGGATGAGCCCGCCCAGGATGCCGAGAGCGAGGAGCGACCAGCCCAGGGTGAGAAGCGCGAGGCGCGTGAGGGGCGTCCGCTTGCGCCGGAGGCCCCTCGGTTCGTGAGGGATCACAGGAGCACGGCGGCTTTCTTCGGGAACGTGCCCTTCTGCGCGTCCCTCACGATGCGCTTGGTGTCGTGCGGGAAATCGCGGCCGAGGATCCAGTCGAGGTACTGCGGGCTCTTCTCGGCCACGTCGGCGAGGCGCTGGCCGCGGAACTCGCCGAAGTTGAAGACGGCCTCGCCGTCCCGCCAGAAGAACCGGCGCTCGGGGTCGACGAAACGCGTCTCGGGCGGCAGCGAGAACTCGGCGAGCCCTTCGACGTCGACGGGCAGATCGGGATACCGCGTCAGCTCGCCCGCGAGGACCTCCGCCGACGCCAGCGCATCGCCCAGCGCGCTGTGCGCGCCGCCGTGCTCGCGCCCCGCGAAGAAGCGGACGGCGGAGCCGAGGTCCCGGGGCTCTTTCTTGAAGAAGATGGTCTGCATGTCGACGATGCGCCGTCCTTCGAGGGTGAACGCGACGCCGGAGGCCTGGAATTCCCGCTGCAGGAGCGGGAGGTCGAGGGACCTCACGCCGTAGCCGGCGAGGTCGGCCCCTTCGAGGAGGTCCGAGAGCTCCTGGGCGATCTCGGCGAAGCGCGGGGCGTCCTTCACGTCGGCATCGGTGAGTCCGTGGACGGCCGTCGTCTCGCTCGGGATGCGGATCTCGGGGTTGACGCGGCGGACCCAGGTGGATACCTCGCCGCCGGGGTTGAACCGCACGAGCCCGATCTCCACGATGCGATCGGTGCGCCGGTCCGGCCCCGTGGCCTCGAGATCGAACACGACGAGCGGCCGGTCGATCGCGAGGGCGGCCACGCGGGCCAGGGCGTCCTTGGGCGACTGCGTCACGGGGGCATCATCTCCCAGGTCCAGGAGGGCGATCCGTCGGGCGGGTCCCGCCACACGACGCGGGCGAGCTGGAGGAACGGAGCGGGGCCGGGCTCCTCCCGGCGCGGGTCGTAGCGGGGATCGTTCGCGAGCGGAGTGCCCAGAGCCGCGAGGTGCACGCGCACCTGGTGCATCCGCCCTTCGCGCGGGGAAAGCTCCACGAGGCCGTCCTCGCGAACCCGATATCGCGTGAGGGCGGGCCGGCCGGCGGGATGCGCGACCGTGCCGCCCGGTGGCGGCAGCGGCGGGATTCCCGTGAGCCTCTGGCCCGCGAGGAGCCTGGCGGCCTTCTTCTCGCCATAGGCCGCGCGGAGCGCCCGCGAAAGGAGCTTCGGCTTGCCGGTGCGGTTCTCGAGCAGGGGGAGCGCGACCTCGCCTTCTGGTGGATCGGGCAGGCCGCGCGTCTTCGCGAGGTAGGTCTTTTCGACGTTTGAACGCCAGGCAGCGTGGGCGACCGCGAGCGCTTCCTTGCTCAGGGCCACGAGAAGCACGCCCGAGGTGAGCCGGTCCAATCTGTGGACCAGCTCGACCTCCGGTCCGAGCTCCGCGCGGATATCGAGAAGAAGCCCGCCGGGGCCGTGGACGGCGCGTCCGGCGGGCTTCGAAAGGGCGGCGAACCGTCCTTGCGCT